>CAIWAJ010000523.1:0-10094 GCA_903910565.1 uncultured Rhodospirillales bacterium | reverse complement strand
TGCCGCCACCATCTGCCGCAACTGCCCCTTCAGCACCTTACCGGCGGGGCTGCGGGGCAGCGCCTCGAGCAGCACCATGTGCTGGGGCAGCTTGTAGATCGCGACCTTCTGCACGTCGCGCAGATGCGCCACCAATTCCTCCAGGCTCACGGCCGCGCCAGGCTTCGGCACCACCACCGCGCAGACGGTCTCACCGAGCTTAGCGTCCGGCCGGCCGACCGCGGCGGCCTCGCGAATGGCGGGATGGGCGATCAGCAGGTTCTCGACCTCCTCGGCCGAGATGTTCATTCCCCCACGCACAATGGTGTCCTTGCGGCGGCCGACGAAGCGGTAATAGCGGTCATCCGGGCCGGCGATTTCGAACAGGTCACCGGTGCGATAGAAACCCTCGCCATCGAATGCGGCCGCCGTCAGCTCCGGCTCGCCGACATAGCCGGAGAACACCGCCGGGCCTTTGAAGCAGAGTTCGCCGGGCCGGCCGGCCTCGGTGATCTTTTGTCCCTCTGTGTCGATGAGTTTGGTCTCCACCGCCTGGGCGAGCGACAGTGACCAGGTGAAGCGATTATCGCCGTAGCGGGGGAAATAGCGGGCGCGCTCGGCGGGGTCCGGCAGGTCATGCCCGGTGGCGGCAAGCGAGGCGCCTTCGCTGGAGCCATAGAAATTCAGCACCGTCACGCCATGACGCTCGGCGAACTCGCGCACCACAAATTCCGGCAGGGCAGCGGAGCCGGAGCTGAAATGGCGCAGGCGGGAGAAATCGATCCCTTCCAGCAGGGCTTCGTTCTTCAGCAATTCATGCAGCATCGCCGGCGGGCAGGAAGTGAAGTCGATCGCCTCCTCGACGATCTGGCGCAGCAGCACATCGGCCTTGAACGGGTGGTGCAACACCAGCTTCGCACCCCGATCCAGCCAGGGCAGGATGGCGCCGGTGAGGCCGCCGACGGTGTTGAGCAGGCGGGGGGCCAGGAGATGGCAGCCCTCGGCCAGCGAGGCCGCTTCGGTCATCAACCGGCGGGTCATCAGCAGGTTGTTATGCGTGCGCGGCACCGGCTTGGGCCGTGCCTCGGTGCCGGAGGTCCAGAGCACGATGCAGACATCGTCGCCGCCAACCGCGACATCGGGGATGGAAGCGGGGTCCACCGCCGCCTGCATCGCGCGGTCGAGATCGATGGCGCCCGGGGGCGCGCCACCGAACACCAGCACGTGGGCAAGGCTCGGCGTGCTTTCCCGCAGCCGCAGGGCCATCGCGGCGTGGTCATGCTTGCCGATCCGGCCAGCGGTGATGAAGGCGCGGACGCCGAGATGGGCAAGGATATGGGAAAGCTCGTGCTCGCGGTACTGGAACGGCACCGGGGTGGCGATCAGGCCGAGGCGCATGCTGGCGAGGTAGGCGACGATGTGCTCGTGCGTGGTCGGCAGTTGCAGGCACACCACGTCATCGCGCCGCAGCCCGGCATCGTGCAGGGTGGCGGCGAGGGCATCGACGCGGACGGCGACGTCCCGCCAATTGAGGCGGGCGGGCGCGCCCTCGGTGATCTCGGCGCGGTTGGCGGGGTCGACCAGTGCCAGCCGGTCCGGATGGGCGGCGACGCATTGGGCGAACAGGTCATGCACCCGCAGATCGCCCCACCAGCCCGCCGCGCGATAGCGGGCGATGTCCTCGGGGTTGGCGAGGATCATGAAGCCGTCCGCTGCGGTTCGCCGTCGAGGCGGTTGCCCTCGATCCAGCAGGCGTGGGTGCCGATGTTGAGCCGCTGCGGCAGCACGATGGTGCAGATCGGCCCCTTGGTGATGTCGGCGGCGTCGAAGATCAGGCACTCGCCGAGATCGGTGTTCATGTTGGCGACGAAGACGACGAGATAGCCGTCATCCTCGGCCTTGCCGCCCAGGCGGCGGGCCACCTGCGGCTCGCTGCCGTGGCGGCCAGGCCCGTATTCGTAGCGCTGCTGCGCACCAGTCAGCAGGTCGTACCGCTTGAGGCCGGACATCAGCCATTGCCCGGGCTCGAACAGCACGTTGTAGCTGTAGCGGTAGGGCCGGCCGACGATGCGGTTGTCGACGACGGGGAACTCCGTCACCTCGTCATCGAGGAAGGCTTCCTTGGTCTCGCCGGTGCGCAGGTTGAAGCGCCAGCGATACATCCGGGTGCGCGTGGTGTGCTTGTCCAGCATCGAGCGCATTTTCTCATAGCGGGTGGCGCCCGAGTTGCGCTGCGGGGGATGCGGGTCAAGCGAAATGCAGCCGTCCTGCACCACTTCATCGCCCTCCTCATAGCAGTTGGAGAGATGCAGGATGTAGCAGGGTGTCGCCTCAAACCAGCGGACATCGCGGTTCTCGCCGTGGCGGGGGATGATGCCGAAGCGCGATGGCACGTCGCGGTGGAAGCGCAGGCGGTGATTGCCGCGGGCGAGCAGCTCGGTATCGAAAAACAGCGGCAGGTCATGCAGGATGGTGTAGTTCGCGGTGATCCCCATGTCGTGCGGCCAGCGCGGGCCGGGCAGCTCGATCGGCGTGTAATGGAGAAGCTTGTTGTCCGGGCTCACCACCCCGTAGCGCATGAAGGGCGCGTGCTCGCCGAAATTGAAGAACATCATCTCGCCGGTGTCGGGATCGACCTTGAAATGCGAGCAGGCACCCTCGGGCTGGATGTCGCGGCCCCAGTCCTGGTCCGGCCCGATGGTCTCCAGTGTGCGCGGGTCGATCCGGTAGGGCTCGCTGCACTGGCTCATGCTCGCCAGCAGCTTGCCGGCATGGGCGATCACGTCGGTGCCGGCATTGTCCTTCATGGCGCCAATGGAGCCCCAGCCGCGGCGGCGGTATTCGCGCGGTGCGGTGAGGCCCGGCCACAGCGCGCGGCCGGCCGCCTGCTCGGCATACCAGCCGGTAGTGCGGATGAAACGGTTGCGGTACTCGGCCTTGCCATCCTCGAAAGCCAGGGCGTGCAGCATGCCGTCGCCGTCGAAGGGGTGGTACATGCCGATCGATTCGTGCACCTGGTTGTGCGAGTTGCGCACGTAGACGCCATGCAGGTCGCGCGGGATATCGCCGATCACCCGCAGCGCGTCGCCGGTGGCGGTGATTTCGTCGGCGATCGGCGCGTAGGGGCCCTGGAGGAAGGGATTGTCGTTCTCCGGGCTGATGGTGAGCTTCACGCGGTTGAAGAGTTCGAGCATCTCAGCCTCCGGCGGCGTAGCGGTGGAACCACGGATCAGCGCGCTCGGCGGCGATGGCGGCGGCATAGTCGTGGCGAATGTTGGCGATAATTGCGGCGGTCGGCTCTATCGCCGTCACCGCGCCGACGCCGTGGCCGGCGGACCAGAGATCCTTCCAGGCCTTGATGTCGGTGTCGCGGTTGGAGAAATCGACCTTGCCTTTGCGCGGCAGATTGTCAGGGTCGAGCCCGGCGCGGACGATGCTGGGGCGCAGCTTGTTGGCAAGCGCGCCGGTGAAGGCGTCGGTCATGATGATGTCGGGGAAGCCGGCTTCCACCACCATGTTCTTGTAGTCCTGCGGCGCGACGCTTTCGGCGGCGGCGATGAAGCGGGTGCCCATATAGGCGAGATCGGCGCCCATCACCTGCGCCGCCCGCAGCGCCCGCCCGTCGGACATCGCGCCGGCGAGCACCGCGGGTCCGTCCCAGAAGCGGCGCACCTCGGCCATGATCGCCGGCGCCGCCATCTGCCCGGTATGGCCCCCGGCGCCGGCGGAGAGCAGCACCAGCCCATCCGCCCCGGCATCGAGCGCCTTCTTGGCGAGGTCGGGCGTGTTGACGTCCGCGAATACCTTGCCGCCATAGCCATGCACCACCTCGCCGGCCGGGCGGGGCGAGCCGAGCGCGGTGATGACCAGCGGCGGCTGGTGTTTTGCGCAAAGATCGAGGTCGGCACCAAGGCGAGGGTTGGTCCGGTGCGTCATCAGGTTGAGTGCCCAGGGCGCGGGCGGGCGGCCATCCGGGCGCGCGGGGGCGAGCCGTGCGGTGAGATCGGCGAGCCAGGTATCCAGGATCTCGGGGGTGCGCGCATTGCCGGCGGGGATCGAGCCGATGGCGCCGTTGCGGCAGGCGGCGGCGACCATGTCGATCGAGCTGACAAGGAACATCGGCGCCACGATGAGCGGCACATCCATGCTCCCGAGCCAGGCCGCCGGCAGCCCCGCCATGTGTTTCCCCCTCATTCTCGGTTCATTAACTGAACTCAGGCTCAGTATCGGCAATCCAATTCGCAAGTCAATCGCGGCCGGTCACGACAAGCGCACGCTGCGCCGGTCGAGCACGGCATGGCAATGGCTGCAACACAGTTTAGGGGTGAACGTTGCACCGCAGTCGCGGTGGACCAGCACCATCGGCGCCCCCGCCGGTCCGGCCAGCCAGCGATCGCCCCAGCGGATCATCTGCAGCACGATAGGGAACAGATCGATACCCTTGCGGGTGAGCTTGTATTCGAAGCGGCCAGGCCCGGTGGCACGATGTCGGATGAAGCCGAGGTCGGCGAGTTCGGCGAGACGCGCGGTGAGCAGCGCCGGCGAAATACCGAGTGCGGCGCGGAACTGGCTGAAGCGGCGCTCGCCCTGGAACATCCGCCCGATCACCATCGCCATCCAGCGATCGCCATGCACGCGGGCGATTTCGGTGGGAAAGGCGTTGAGCGCGTTGTCGCGGAGCGCGGCGGTGGCGCGGCGATGGGCGCGCGGCGGCGGCGCCGGGTCCATCCCCGCGCCCGGGCCGGGGAGATGGGTGGAGGTAAAGGCGTTCAGCCCCTCGCCGCAGGCGGAACAGCCGAGCTGCGGGCGGATCACCTTGCCGCAGCCGAGATGGGTCAGGCGTAGGCGCATCTGCGTCGGGTCGACGTTCCATACCGTCTCCCAATCCCAGATCGCCAGCAGCACGCGCCAGAGATCAAGCCCCATCTCGGTGAGGCGGTATTCGTGCCGCACCGGGGCCATACCGTATGGGGCGCGCACGAGAACGCCGGCCTCGGTCAACCGGTCGAGCCGATTGGCCAGCACGGCGCGCGGGATGCCGAGTGCCGCCTGCCAGTCCGAGAAGCGGCGGGTACCGCGGAAGGCGTTGCGCAGGATGCGCAGCACCCAGCCATCGCCGATCACCCCCAGCGTGCGCTCCGCTGAACCCGCCGGGGTGAGCCGGGACGGCGCGGCCTCAGCCAGCGGCGAGCGCCTCGCCGCTGGCCCAATAGGCATGGGCGCCGAGCGGGATATGCGAGGGCAGCACGATGCGGGCGATCGGGCCCTTCGTGATGTCCTTGGCATCGAAGATCGCGCATTCGCCGCGATCGGTGTTGAGGTTGGTGAGGAAGGAGATCAGGTAGCCGTCATCCTCGCCCGTGGAACCCACACGCGGCGCAAACGGCGCCTCGCTGACATAGACCCCTTCCGGCGCCCGCCAGGACTGGATGTTGCCGGTATCGAGATCGTATTTCTTCAACCCGTCGAGCAGCCAGATACCCGGCACCATCGTCGCGTTGTAGCTGTAGCGGTAGGCGCGCCCGTTATGGCGGCCATTGACCATGGGGAACTCGCTCACCTCGTCATCGAGGTCGTATTCCCGGGTCTGCCCGGTCACCATGTTGAAGCGCCAGCGATGCATGCGCACCTCCTGGCGATACATGTCGAGCATGGCATGCATGCGCGCGAAACCTTCGCGGGGGAGTGCGGAGAGATCGGGGATCGGGTTGTACTGGATGCAGCCATCCATCACCACCTCGTCGCCATCCTCGAAGCAGTTGGAGAGGTGCAGCAGGTAGCAGGGCGTCGCCTCGAACCACTTCACCTGCTCCGTGGTGCCGAAGCGCGGGATAATGCCGAAGCGGCTGGGCAGGTCGCGGTAGAAGCGCAGCCGATGGCCGCCACGGGCGAGCATCTCGGGGTCGAAGAACATCGGCAGGTCATGCAGGATGGAGTAGTTCTGCGTCATCCCGAGGTCATGCGGCCAGCGCGCGCCGGGGAGTTCGATCGGCGTGTAGTGCTTCAACTGGTTGTCCGCGCCGATCACGCCGTAGTTCATGAACGGCGCGTGCTCGCCGAAGTTGAAGAATGTCATCTCGCCGGTGAACTCGTCGACCTTGAAATGCGAGCAGATCCCGTTGACGCCGAGATCGCGAGACCAGGAAGGGTCGGGCCCCAGCGTCTCCAGCGTCTCGGCGTCCAGCCGGTAAGGCTCGCTGCACTGGCTCATCGCGGCGATGATCTTGCCGGCATGGATGCTGACATCGGTGCCCGCATTGTCCTTCATGGCGCCGATCGAGCCCCAGCCGCGGCGGGTGGCTTTGCGCGGCTCAATAATGCCGGGCCACAGTGACTTGCCGGCCGCCTGCTCGGCCAGGAAGCCAGTGGTGCGGATGAAGCGGTTGCGATAGGTGGCGCGCCCATCTTTGAAGCGCATGGCGTGCAGCATGCCATCGCCGTCATAGGGGTGATACATGCCGATCGGCTCGTGCACCTGGTTGTGCCCGTTACGCACGTAGAGCCCGTCGAGGTCTTGCGGGATGTCACCGATCACCTGCAGGCTCGTGCTGTCGGCGTCGTATTCCTCGAAAATCGGCCGCCAGGCGCCGGTGAGGTAGGGGTGGTCGGTCGGGTGCAGGGTCGGCGTGACTTTGTTGACGATGGTGATCATGGGGCGTCTCCTGTCAGGCCGCGCAACGGCGGGCGAGGAAATCGAGCAGCAAAGCGTTGAAGCGGTCGGGCATTTCGGCCCAGGCGAAATGTCCGGCCTCGTCAAGGCAGACGTATTCCGCGCCGGCGATCTTGGCGGCCATCTTCTCCATCACCGCCGGGGGGGCGGCCAGCAAATCCTGCCCGCCGGCGATGGCGAGCACGGGGACGGTGATGCGCGGCAGCACGGCGCGGGCGTCGAACTGGGTCAACGCCAGCACCGCGGCGCGGAAGGTCTCGGGCCGCATGGTGGCGACGACGCCGATGACACGCTCGACATCCGGCCCGGCGGCACCCTTGGCCATCATGCGGCGGAGCATGGCGGGGGCGAAATCGGGGATGCTGCGGCCGGCATCGAGCGGTGCGACCCGCTCGGCGACGAACTGCTTCTGCCAGTCGCCATCGCTGCGGCCGAAGGCGGCGGAGGTGGCGGAGAGCACCAGGCCGTGGACGAGATCGGGCGCATAATCATAGGCGCGCTGGGCGATCATGCCGCCCATGGAGTGGCCAAGCACAATGTTGCGCGGCCCCCCGGCGGCGCGCAGCAGGGCGACGGCGGCCTCGGCGGCGATTTCGATGCTGAACGGGTCGGGCAGCGGGCTCAGCCCGTAGCCCGGGCAATCCCAGGCCAGCACGCGGTAGCCGGCATCGGCGAGGGCGGCCATTTGCGGACGCCAGTATTCCTTCGCCCCGAAGGCGCCGTGCAGCAGCACGACGGTGGTGTCTCCCGCGCCGGTGACGCTGTGATCCGGTATGCGCATGCGCTTCCCCCTGGCTGTCGCGCGTCGTTCGAATTCATTTATTGAACCATTATCATCGATCGACGGGGCGGACTCAAGGGGGCGTCACCGGCCCGAGTGATGGCCTCCGCATTGACGCCATGCCGCCGGGCATGATCCACCACACGGCCGCCGTGCTATCGTCGCGCGGCGCATCGCCGTAGGAGAAAGCTCGTTCATGACGACCCTCAGCTACCCTGATGATCTGCCTCTGCTGGCCGGCACAGTGCTGGATCGCCTCGGCGCCGCGTTCGAGCGTACGGTCGCGCGGGCGGCGGCGATGTGCGCGCCGGCGGGCAAGCTGGATCCTGCCCTGCTCGATCGCCATCAGTGGATCTGCTACGAGCTGGCCCTCGCCAATGCCGATCTCTACGCCACCCGCACCCTGCTGGGCCTCGGCGGCAATATCTCGCCGCTCGATGCCGGGCTCGGCCTGGCCTTTGCCGCGCAGACGGCGCCGGCGCTGCTGGAGCGGCTGAGTGGCGTGTTCGCCGCAGCGGGGCTCGATAGCGCCGAGCTCGATGAGATCGCCACCGGCCCCGCGCTACGCCGCCTGCGCCGCGATGCCGGCGGGCCCGAGGTGCTGGCGGCACTCGGCGCCGAGTTGGCCGAGACCGGGCAGGAAATCGCCGATGTGCGGGTGGACGAGGCGACGGCCCAGGCGCGAGACAGTTTTCGCCGTTTTGCGGCCGAGGTGGTGGCACCGCTGGCGGAGCAGATCCATCGCGAAGACCTCACGGTGCCCGAGAGCCTGCTGCAACCCTTGCGCGAAATGGGCGTCTTCGGCCTCTCCATCCCCGAGGAATATGGCGGACTGGCGCCGGCCGGTGGCGATAACACGCCGATGATGATCGCGGTGACCGAGGCGTTGTCCGAGGCCTCGCTGGCCGCCGCCGGCTCGCTGATCACGCGCCCGGAAATCCTCGCCCGGGCTTTGCTGGCTGGTGGCACCGAGGCGCAGAAGGCGCATTGGCTGCCCAAGCTGGCGGCCGGGGAGCCGCTCTGCGCGATCGCCATCACCGAGCCGGATGCCGGGTCCGACGTCGCCAGCCTCAAGCTGCGCGGCACCAAGACCGAGGGTGGGTGGCTGCTCGATGGCGCCAAGACCTGGTGCACCTTCGCGGGCAAGGCGGGGGTGTTGATGGTGGTGACCCGCACCAACCCCGACCGCTCGCTCGGCCATCGCGGCCTCAGCTTGCTGCTGGTGGAGAAGCCCTCCTATGAGGGGCATGATTTCGCCTTCCGCCAGGAGGGCGGCGGCAGCCTCGCCGGGCGGGCGATCCCGACGCTCGGTTATCGCGGCATGCACTCCTTCGATCTCGCGTTCGAGCAATTCTTCGTGCCGGATGATAGCGTCATCGGCGAGGAGGGCGGGCTCGGCAAGGGTTTCTACCTCACCATGGCCGGCATGGTCGGCGGGCGCATCCAGACCTCCGGGCGGGCGCTCGGGGTGATGAAGGCGGCGCTCTCGGCCGCCATCCGCTATTCGCGCGATCGCAAAGTGTTCGATGCGCCGCTGATCGATTTCCCGCTCACCCGCATCAAGCTCGCCACCATGGCCGCCCGCTTCGCCGCCTGCCGGCACCTCGCCTATGCGGTGGCGCGTGAGTTGGACCAAGGGCGCGGTCGGATGGAGGCGAGCCTGGTGAAGCTGCTCGCTTGCCGGTCCGCCGAGCTGGTCACCCGCGAGGCGCTGCAGATCCATGGCGGCATGGGCTATGCCGAGGAAAGCCCGGTCAGCCGCTATTTCGTCGATGCG
Source organism: uncultured Rhodospirillales bacterium (assembly GCA_903910565.1). Lineage (GTDB taxonomy): Bacteria > Pseudomonadota > Alphaproteobacteria > Acetobacterales > Acetobacteraceae > CAIYPH01. The sequence continues at coordinate 887 of CAIWAJ010000523.1, read as the reverse complement.
CGCGTGCTCTCGATCTTCGAGGGGGCGGAGGAGACGCTGGCGTTGAAAGTGGTTGCGAAATCCCTGCTGGAAGAGGCGCTCAAGTCATGAATCTCGGCCTGCTTGACCTGCGTGTGGTGGAATCCAGCGCCTTCATCGCCGCCCCGCTTGCCGGGCTGACGCTGGCGCAGTTTGGCGCCGACGTGATCCATATCGACAATATCGGCGGCGGCATCGATTACGGGCGCCTGCCGCTGATGCCGTCCGGCCGTTCGCTCTATTGGACCAGTCTCAACAAGGCCAAGCGCTCGATCGCGATCGACCTGCGCCGGCCGGAGGGGCGCGAGCTGGTGCAGGCGCTGGTGACGGCGCCGGGCGAGAATGGCGGCATTCTGCTCACCAATATCGTCTCCAAATGGCTCGACCACGCCGCGCTGGCCAAGACGCGGCCGGACCTCATCACCTGCATGATCGAGGGCAACCAGGACGGCACCACCGCGGTCGACTACACGGTGAACGCCGCCACCGGCTATCCGGCGATGACCGGGCCGGGCTCGATCGATGCGCCGGTGAACCATGTGCTGCCGGCCTGGGATATCGCCTGCGCCTTCCAGGCGGCACTCGCCATTTCCGCGGCCGCCGATCGCCGCCGCCGCACCGGGGCGGGCGCCGAGTTGCGGCTCGCGCTGTCCGACGTCGCCTTCACCATGCTCTCGCATCTCGGGCTGGCCACCGAGGCGCAGTTGTTGGGCGAGGCGCGGCCATCGCTCGGCAATCACATCTACGGCGCCTTCGGGCGGGATTTCGCCACCGCCGACGGCAAGCGGATCATGGTGGCCGGGATATCCGCCGCGCAATGGACGACGCTGGTGAAGTCCTGCGGGATCGAGGCGGAAATCGCCGCGCTG
>CAIWAJ010000522.1:0-2551 GCA_903910565.1 uncultured Rhodospirillales bacterium | reverse complement strand
CGCGGCACCATCACCGGCCAGCCCTACGCCCTGCTGCATCAGCCGCCCGACGCCGCCCATCCGCAGGGCCATGCGATGATGCTGGCGAGGGTCGGCAAATACCCGGACGTCGTGCCGCCGGAGTGGGAGGGCCGCGGACTCGAGGTGAAGGGCTGGCTGGTGCGGCGTGGCGCGCTGGAGATGGTGCAGATGACGGCCGAACCCAGGCTGGTCGAGCTTCCCGCCGCCAGTCGCGCCGTCGAGAAACTCGGGCGCTGGCGCATCACCGGGGAGATCTGCGACGGCCAGTGCTACGCCGGGCTGATGCGGCCGGGCACCGGCATCGCCCATCGCGCCTGCGCAGATTTCTGCCTCCAGGGCGGGGTGCCGCCGGTTTTCGTAGCAACCGCGCCGGTAGCCGGATCGTCCTTCCTGCTGATGGGCGATCCATCCGGCGGGCCGGTGGGCGCGGCGATATATCCTTTCGTCGGGCTGCGCGTGCGGCTCGACGGCGATGTGGAGCGGCGTGGCGACATGCTGGTGTTCCGCCCGGATTTCGCCACTGCGGTGCTGCCGTGAGAGCGGCCGCGATCACACTGCTCTGCGTGGGACTGGGATGGCTCGCCTGGCATTATGGCGGTGAGGCGGGCGACTGGCTCGGCTATGAAGACCTCGACCCGCTGCCCCGCGTGCTCGCCACTTTCGCGGTGCTAAGCTTGCTCGAACGCCTGCTGGCCAAGTTGCCGGCCAGCGCACAAAAAAAGGAAACGACCGATGCTCACTGATGATTTCGTGGTGTTCGATGACCGCTTCGCGCGGCTCGCCATGGGCAATGTGCATGTCGAGAAACTCTACACCGGCTGCCGCTGGGCCGAGGGCCCGGCCTGGTTCGCCGCCGGGCGCTACCTCGTATGGTCCGACATCCCCAATAACCGCATGATGCGATGGGACGAGACCGACGGCTCGGTTTCCGTGTTCCGCCAGCCCTCGGAGAACTCCAACGGCAACACCACGGACCGCCAGGGGCGGCTGGTCACCTGCCAGCACCGCACCGGGACGGTGACGCGCACCGAGTTCGACGGCAGCATCACCACGCTGGCCAGCCACTACCAGGGCAAGCGGCTCAACTCCCCCAATGACGCGGTGGTGAAATCCGACGGATCGATCTGGTTCACCGACCCGTCCTACGGCATCGACTCGGAGTATGAGGGCGATGCCCGCCCCTCCGAGATCGGCGCCTGCTACGTCTATCGGCTCGATCCCGCCACCGGCGCACTCACCGCGGTGGCGACCGATTTCGCCAAACCGAACGGTCTCGCCTTCTCGCCCGACGAAAAGCGCCTCTACATCATCGACACCGGGCGCTCGCACGGAGCGCAATACCCCAAGCATATGCGCGTGTTCGACGTCGGCGCCGATGGCATTTCGCTGACCGGTGGTTCGGTGTTCGCCGAGAGCGAGGTCGGCATGTTCGATGGTATGCGCGTCGACGTGCACGGCAATATCTGGACCAGCTCCGGTGACGGCGTGCGCTGTTACGCCGCCGATGGCACGCTGATCGGCCTAGTGCGCATCCCCGAGGTGGTGGCGAATTGCTGCTTCGGCGGCGCCAAGCGCAACCGGCTGTTCATCTGCGGCACGACCAGCCTGTATTCGGTCTATCTCAACACGCGAGGCGTGTGATGCGCCTCTGCTGGTTCGCCAATTTCCGCGGTGCCGCGCTCACCGACCGCCTCGCCCCGCTGCTGGCCGCGACACCGGGGCTCGACGAGGCGCTGATCCACACCTCCGCCAGCACGCATGACCCGTATCTGGATGACGGCCCGCCGCCCTCGCTCGCGCTGCAGGTCTATTTCAAGGACATCGCGGCGATGGAGGCCGCACTCGCCAAGGGCGGCCATCTGCAGGCTCTCGCCGACTCCGCGGTGATCCCCGGCATCACATCGGCCACCCAGCAGGCGATGATCGCGCGGCCCTTCCCGGTGCCGGATGCGACGTTCCGCACACCGGCGGGCGGCCTGCCCTGCACCTATCTGGTGGCCTATGAGGGCGCAGCGGAGGACCTCAACCTCTGGCTCGACTACTACATCCGCTCCCACCCGCCGATCATGGCGCGCTTCCCCGGCATCAGGCAGGTGGAGATCTGCACGCGGATCGACTGGATCAGCTTCCTGCCGTTCACCCCGGTCCACCACATGCAGCGCAACAAGGTGGTGTTCGACGATCAGGCGGCACTCACCGCGGCGTTGAATTCGCCGGTGCGGCATGAAATGCGCGACGACTTCAAGCACTTCCCGCCGTTTACCGGGCCGAATACGCATTATCCGATGCATACGAGGACGGTCGCGCCAGCTACGTAAAAGCAAGGGCTTCTTTTTGAAAAAAGAAGCAAAAACTTTCTATCCGTTGGCTTCGCGCCCTCCTGGAGCGCGCGAAGCTAATCGGACAGAAGTTTTTTGGTTCTTTTTTTCAAAAAAGAACCGCTTCCTTCCTAATCAGGCCCAGCCCCACACGTGGATGTTCCAAGCGCAGTTGACGGTGTAGCCGCTGGTCTTGATACCCGTCATCTGTT
>CAIWAJ010000521.1:0-8973 GCA_903910565.1 uncultured Rhodospirillales bacterium | reverse complement strand
TGCCGTTCAGCATCCAGAAGATCGGGCACGTCGTGCTCAAGGTGTCGGACCTCGCGGCCTCCGTGCGGTTCTATACCGAGGTGTTGGGGATGTCGGTCTCCGATATCTATGGTGAGGACATGATGCCCGGCGGCATGGTGTTCCTGCGCTTCAACCCGGATCATCACGGGGTGGCGCTGGTGGGGGGTGGCGGGCCGTCGAGCAGTGCGGAGCTGCACCACATGGCGTTCGAGGTGGCGAGCCTCGATGAGGTGATCCGCGCGCGGGACCATTTGCGGGCGCATGCGGCGCAGATCGATTTCGAGGGGCGGCGGCGGGCGGGGGTGCAGATCGCGGTTGAGTTCCGCGACCCCGATGGGCATCGGCTGGAGATCTACTGGGGGCTGGATCAGGTGGGCAGCGATGGTGCCACACGGCCGGCCGCGCAGTGGAAAGGCGCGAAGTCACTGGCGGAGGCGATCGCTGATCCGGTGATGGGCCAGGATACGACGGTGCAGGACAAGACGCTTATCCCGTGATGATTTCCCCTTGAAGCGGTGGCTGGATTGGCCATAACGGCGCCAACGCAAGGGGAACATATCGATGAGCAAGCCGCGCCTGATCGTCAGCCGCCAGATTCCACCCGATGTCGTGGCGCGCATTCATGAGGAATATGACTGCCCGTATACCGGCGCCGATATGGACGCGGATACGCTGATCCGCGCGGTGACGGAGCATCGGGCGGATGCGCTGATGATCACCTCGCATCTGCCGTTTCGTAAGGACGTGATCGACCGGTTGCCGGGGCATATCCGCATCGTTGCCACTTGCTCGGTGGGCACCGATCACATCGAAATCCCGGCCGCCAAGGCGCGCGGCTTGCCGATGACCAATACGCCGGATGTGCTGACGGAGTGCACCGCGGATTTGGCGTTCATGCTGCTGCTGAACGCGTTTCGCCGGGGCTATGAGTATGACCGGGTGATGCGCGAGGGTTGGCGGGTGCATTACGGGCTGGGCGAGATGATGGGCCGCCGGGCCTCGGGAAAGACGCTGGGGCTGGTGGGCTATGGGCGGATCGGCCAGGCGATGGCGCGGCGCGCGCGCGGGTTCGGGATGAAGATCCTTTATACCGCGCGCAATCGGGCGGCGCCGGAGGTGGAGGAGGGCGCGACCTATTTCAGCGATCTGCGCGCGATGCTGCCGCACTGCGATGCGCTCTCGCTGCATGCGCCCGGGGGGGCGGCGACGGCGAAGGTGATGAATGCCGAGACCTTCGCGCTGCTTCCCAAGGGCGCGGTGTTCGTCAACGCCGCGCGGGGGAGTCTGGTGGATGAGGCGGCGCTGATCGCGGCGTTGCAGTCGGGGCATCTGTATGGTGCGGGGCTCGACGTGTTCCACAACGAGCCGGAATACGACACGCGGTTTGCCGAGCTGCCGAACACGTTCCTAGCGCCGCACATGGGCAGCGCGACGGTGGAGACGCGCAACGCCATGGGGTTCCGCGCGCTCGACAACATCGCGGCCGTGCTGGCCGGGAAGGCGCCGATCGATCCGATCTGGGCGTAGGCAAGGGAAGCGCTTCTTTTTGTGAACAAAAAGAATCAAAAAAACGTTCTATTCACTCGATGCCGTTGGCTTGCCACCTCGGGATAGGTGGAAGCGGTAGGAACCAAGTGCAAAAAGTTTTTTGCTCCTTTTTTTCAAAAAAAGGAGCGCTTCCTTGCTACCCCGCGGCCGCCGCCAACACCGGCGCCAAGGCCCGATAATCCGACGCCCGCGGTGTCTCCGGCCTCCAGGCGAGCCCCAGCGTGCGATAGGTCCCAGCTCCGGCCAGTGGCCGCAGGATGACGCCGGTGCCCTCCGCGATCCCCGCCGTCACCGCCATGCGGGGCAGCAGGGTGACGCCAAGCCCGCCGGCGACCATCTGCACCAGCGTGTGCAGGCTGGTCGCGGCGAATCCCTCCCCGCCCGGCCCATTGCCCGGCGGTGCGTCGCCACGGGCGAAGCCGCAGGCCTGCAGCGCCTGGTCGCGCAGGCAGTGCCCGTCCTCCAGCAGCAGCAGCGCCTCGGCGGCGAGCGAGGCGGCGGCGATCGTCTCTTGCGCCGCCATGGGATGGCCTGGCGGCAAAGCGACGATGAAGTCGTCCCGCGCGACCGGCAGCGTGTCGGAGCCGACGCACAGGCAGGGCAGCGCCAGCAGCGCGACATCGAGCGCCCCCTCGGCGAGGCGGGAGAGCAGGCGCTCCGTGGTGTCCTCGCGGAGATAGATGCGCAGGCGCGGAAAGGCCTCGCGCATCGCCGGCACCAGCCGCGGCAGCAGGAAGGGGCCGATGGTCGGGATCACCCCGAGGCGCAACGGCCCGCTCATCGGCGCGCGCGCCGCGTCCGCCGCCTCGGCCACCGCGCTCAACGCCGCCAGCGCCGTGCGGGCACGGCCGACCAGCTCGCGGCCGAGGCTGGTGAACATCACCCGCTTGCCCGTCCCGCGGTCGATAATCGCGGCGTCGAGCTGCCGTTCGAGGGCGAGCAGCCCGGCGGAGAGGGTGGACTGAGTGACGGCGCATGCCTCGGCGGCGCGGCCGAAATGGCCATGCTCGGCGAGGGCGAGGAGGTAGCGCAGTTGCTGGGGGGTGGGCAGGGGGGTCATGGCGATGAAATGGGCCGGCGCAAGCGGATTTCCATGCGCCCGGCCGATTTACCGCCGGTTAAACCGGATGTCGCAGAAAGACGACGCATCCCGAGGGCCGCCCCATGTCTCCCCCGCTCGATTCCGCGCCGCCGCCGCGTGACCGCTTTCTGGCCTTCGCCTTCGCGGCGTCGGACATGTTGATCGAGACGGGGCTCGACGGCGTTGTCTCCTTCGCTACCGGCGCTTTCCGCCAGCGCCTCGGCGCCGACCCCAGCCAGTTCCTCGGCCAGCGCATCACCAGTCTCATCACCGCGGCCGACCAGGCCTCGCTGGCGATGGCCATGGCGACGGTGACGCTGCGTGGCCGCATTCCGCCTTTGGTGCTGCGCTTGTCCGACGCGGAGTCGACTCCGGTGACACTGTCGGCGCTGATGATGCCGGGCCCGCCGCCGCGGCTGTGTTTCACCATCGGCCCAGTGCCTGCCCAGCCAGGCGCGGCCGAGACCCGGCCAGCCGGGTTCGAGGAGCCGCTGCTGTTCGTGCGCGAGGCCGAACTGGCATTACGTTCCGGGGCGGATACGCGGCTCGGGCTGCTGGAGCTGGAGAACTGGCAGGACGTGCAATCCCTCCTGGCGCCGGAGGACATGCGGGCGCTGAAGGAGGGGATCGGCGCCATTCTCTCCCAGGCCGGGCCCGGCGTGCTGGCGGGCGAGATCGGCCAGGGGCGGTTCGGCCTGCTCGGCAGCGCCGACCTCGATGTCGCGGCGCTGGCCGGCAAGCTGCGAGATCTTGTCGGCAGCGGCCCGGCGGCGCGATGCACAAAAGTGAGCGATACCGAGCTGCCGCTCACGGTCGGCAGCCTGACGCCGACCCAGGCGGCGCGCACACTGCGCTTCGCGGTCACCCGCTTCGCCGCCGGCGGCACCAAGGCGGCGCAGCTTGACGGCACCGCGGATGGCCTCGCCGGCATCATCGCGCGCTCCGAGCGCAGCGCGCTGGCAATGCGCCGGTCCATCGCGGCGCGGCGCTTCCGACTACAGTTCCAGCCGATCGTGCGGCTCGACGACCATGCCGTGCACCATTTCGAGGCCCTGCTGCGCCCGGCGGAAAGCGAAACCCACCCGAGCGGCACACCGCAGGATTTCGTGCTGTTCGCGGAGATGGTCGGGTTGGCCGAGGAGCTCGACATCGCCGTCCTGGTCGAGGCGCTCGATGCCCTGCGCGCCGCGCCAACCGCGACCGTCGCGGTCAACGTCTCCGGGTTCACCATGCAGAGCCCGCCTTTTGCCGAGGCGGTGATCAACCTGATCGCCGCCAACGCCGACATCATCGGTCCCGACCAGCCGCATCGCCTGCTCATCGAACTTACCGAGACCGCCGAGATCGACGACATGGCCACCGCCGCCGCCGCCATCGCCACGCTGCGCGCGCATGGCGTGCCGGTCTGCCTCGATGATTTCGGCGCCGGCGGCGCGGCATTCCGGTATCTCAGGGAATTCGGCGTCGACTACGTGAAAATCGACGGCCTCTACGTGCGCGCCGCCGTCCGCGGGGCGCGCGAGCGCGGCTTCGTCGCCTCGATGGTGGAACTCGCCAGCGGCGTCGGCGCCGAGGTGGTCGCCGAGATGATCGAGACCGAGGAGCAGGCGGCGCTGATGCGCGAACTCGGGGTGCAGTACGGCCAAGGCTGGCTGTTCGGCCGGCCTGGCTCGCTGCCAGGCGCGCGGCGCTGAAATGAATGCATCCGTGACGCGTCTTGTTCTGTAGAACGGCACGTGCCCACCCGGGCGTGACGTAGCACAGAGGGACGTGACGATGCGTGGACTTGGCCCATTCCTGCGCGATGCCTGGCGGCTGGCGCTGCCCTATTTCCGCTCCGAGCACCGCTGGTCGGCGCGCGGGCTGCTCGCCGCCATCGTGGCGCTGAACCTGCTGATGGTCGGCATCAACGTCCAGCTCAGCTACTGGAACCGCGCCTTCTACGACGCCCTGCAGGCCAAGGACCTCGAGAGCTTCTGGGACCTGCTGCTCCTGTGGCGCAACAACGACAAGGGCTTCATGCTGGGCTTCTGCGTGCTGGCGGGGGCGTTCATCCTGATCGCGATCTACCGCACCTATCTCAGCCAGTGGTTGCGTATCCGCTGGCGCGGCTGGATGACCGAGCGCCTGCTGAAGGACTGGCTATCCGAGCGCGCCTACTGGCATATCGCGCTCAGCGCGGGGAATGCCGGCGGCTACGGCACCGACAACCCCGACCAGCGTATCGCCGACGATCTGCGCGATTTCGCCGATGACACGCTGTCCCTTGCCCTCGGCCTGCTCTCCAGCATCGTCACACTGGTCAGCTTCGTCACCATCCTGTGGACACTCTCGGGGCCGGTCACCCTGCTCGGCGTGACGATCCCGGGCTACATGGTGTGGATCGCGCTGGTTTACGCCGCTGTCGGCACCGCTTTGTCCCACCTGATCGGCCGGCCGCTCGCCGCGCTGAATTTCCGCCAGCAGCGCGTCGAGGCGGATTTCCGCTTCGGCCTGGCCCGCATGCGCGAGAACCTCGAGGGCATCGCCCTCTACGGCGGCGAGGCGCAGGAGGAGCACGCCGCCAATGGCCGCTTCGCCGCGGTGGTCGCCAATTGGCGGCAGATCATGGACCGTACTAAGCTGCTCAACGCCTTCACGTCAGGCTTCGACCAGATCGCGGTGATCTTCCCGATGATCGTCGCCGCCCCCCGCTATTTCGCCGGCGAGATCGCGCTCGGCGGCCTCACGCAAACCACCGGCGCGTTCCGCAGCGTGGAAAGCGCGATGGCGTTCTTCGTCCACGCCTACTCCTCGCTCGCGAGCTGGCGCGCCACGGTGGAGCGTCTCGCCGCCTTCCGCGCCGCCATCGATGCCGCCCGTGCCGCGCCGCCGGGTGTGCGCATCAGCATGGGGACGGACGGTGATTACCGGCTGGACGGGCTTTCGCTCGCTTTGCCCGATGGCCGCGCCCTGCTCGCCAGCCAGTCGCTCGCGCTGAAAAAAGGCGAATGGGTCGCGGTCGGCGGCCGGTCGGGGGCGGGGAAGTCGACCATCTTCCGTGCCTTCGCCGGGCTGTGGCCGTTTGGCGGCGGCGCCATCGCACGCCCGGCCGGCAGCAGCCTGTTCCTGCCGCAGCGGCCCTATATCCCGCTCGGCAGTCTGCGCCGCGCGGTGGCCTACCCGGCCGATGCCTCCGCATACACCGACGACGCGTTGCGCGAGGCGCTGACCGCCGTCGGCCTCGGGCATCTGGCCGGCGCGCTGGAGCAGGAGGAGGCCTGGGCCCAGCGCCTCTCAGGCGGCGAGTTGCAGCGGCTCGCGGTGGCGCGCGCCCTGCTCGCGCGGCCGGACTGGCTATTCCTCGACGAGGCGACCGCCAGCCTCGACCCGCAATCCGAGGCCGAGCTCTACGCGCTGCTCCGCGCCCGCCTGCCGGGGACCACCGTGATCTCTATCGCCCATCGTCCTTCGGTGGCGGAGCTGCACGACCGCCGCCTCACCCTCGTGGCCGAGGCCGGCGGCGGCAGCCTGTTGCCGACGTGATCTAGCCGAGCAAGGCGATGAGCAGCATCGCGATGGCCACCACATTCACCGCGAAGGCTGCGGTGCGGACCCAGGCGATGCCGGCGATGTAGACGATGGCGTGGACGATCCGGGCGATCAGGAACAACTCGGCCGCCAGCGCCGTGCTGCCATTGGTCTTGCCCGCGATCACCACCGCCAGCACCAGGGCGGCGAAGGGCACCAGGTTCTCCACCATGTTGGCATGCGCCCGGCGCGCGCGGCCGACCCAGCCGGCACCGGCGGGGAAGTTGTCGCGGTTGCCGGCGACCGTCGGCAGCCCGAGCTGGGCGATGAAGCCCAACGTATAGGGTACGGCGAGCACAACGCAGAGGACGGCACTCCAGGCGAGCATCAGGAGTTCGGTTTTCATGGCGTGGTCTCCCAGGCTCGGATGCGCCGGCTGGACTGCCGGTTCGGCATCGAGACAGATGGGCATGTCGCCATGATCGACCACCCGGGGTCAAGCATCGCGCCGCGGGGCGATGTCGGAGTTCCTTACAAGCGGATACGGATTTACCATAAGGGAAGGATTAATTTATTGATTTTAATATAATTTTCTTTCTGGCACGATGATTGCTTAGATCGCATTAACGATGCCGACCCCAGCCAACTCGAAACAGAGGGGGCGGCGAGATCGAAATGCGAAGAGCCAGGAGACTAAGCGATGCGTAAGATGGTGGTGGCGGTGGCGGCGATGTCCATGCTGGTGGCGGCGAGCGCGGCCCGGGCGGATGTGGCGTTGTGGACTCTCTCTGGCGTCACCCTGTCCGACGGCATCGGCGATACGGCCACCGTGTCCGGCAGCTTCCTGACCAGCAATAACCTCATCACCGGCTGGGACATCGTGGAGACCGGCGCCAGCGGCACCGAATACACGAACGTTGGCGGCACATCGTCCGGCGTCACGTCAAACGGGTTCACCGTGGTCGATACCAGCTCGGGCAACAGCCTCACTTTGTCCTTCGCCAGCATGCTCACCGGTGGCGATACCATCCCGGTCCCGCTGGTCTCCGGCAGGGAAACATATGGCGCGATCACCCTCACCGGCAGCAGCGGCCAGGCGGTCGACCCGCCGCTCCCCGAGCCGATGTCGATGGCCCTCCTCGGCGTCGGCCTCGCCGGCCTTGGCGTGGTCCGCCGCCGCCGCCGCTAAGCCGTCGCCTCAGGCGACCGTCAGCACGATATTGCCAAAGCGGTCGGTGACCGCGCGATAGCCCGGCTCGACCACGATGGTCGTGTCGGGCTGTTCCAATATGGCCGGCCCCGTGATCGTCGCGCCGACCGGAAGCGAAAGCCGGTCGAACACCGGCGTCTCCACCCACTCCCCGAACCAGATCCGCCGCGATGGCCGCGTGGCTGCCGCGATGCTCGCATCGGGGGATGGCGCGAGGGACAGCAGGTCGATCTTCGGCCGCGTGCCGATCACCGCGGTTTTGAGGTTGAGCAGGCGCACCGGCACCCCCGGCATCAGCCGTCCATAGGCGCCGGCATAGACCGCTTCGAACGCCGCCAGCAGCGCCTCCGGCGTCGGCTCGCCGGCGGGCACCGGCACCGAGACGGTATGGGTCTGGCCGACATAGTTCATGTCGAGCGCGTGCTCGACGCGCCGCCCGGTGAAGGCGACCCCGGCCCGATCCAGCAGCGGCGACAAACCCGCCTCCGCCTCATCCATCGCCGCGCGCAGGCCCACCGGATCGGTGGCCGCAAGGGGAAGATTGAGGGTGCGCACCCGATCATGCCGCATGTCCGCGATCACGCAGCCGAGCGCCGAGGTGACGCCGGGGTAGCGCGGGATCAGCGCGCGGGCGAGGCCGACCTCGCGGATCAGCGCCGCCGCATGCAGCGCGCCGCCGCCGCCAAACGGCATCAGCGAGAAGTTCTTGGGATCGAAGCCGCGCTCTATAGAAACCAACCGCAGCGCACCGGCCATGCGGGCATTGGCGACACGCAAGATCGCCTCGGCCGCTGCGATCGGGTCGAGCCCCAGCTTTTCGGCAACATCCCGCGCGATGGCAGCGGAGGCCGCATCGGTATCGAGCCGGGCAAGGCCGCCGATCGGGCGGGCGGCATCGATGCGGCCGAGCAGCACATTGGCATCCGTCACCGTCGGGCGCGTGCCGCCGGCGCCGTAGCAGGCGGGGCCGGGGATGGAGCCCGCGCTTTCGGGCCCGACCTGGAGAATCCCGGCCTTGTCCACCCAGGCGATGGAGCCACCGCCAGCGCCGATCGAGAGGATCTCAATCATCGGCGTGCGCACCACCAGGCCGAAATCCAGCGTGGTCTGCGCGGCGAGCGCAGGCGTGCCGCCGGCAATCAGCGAAACGTCAAACGAGGTACCGCCGACATCCCCGGTGATCACGTCAGGGAAACCCGCCGATGTCGCGATATGGGCCGCCGCGATCACCCCGGCGGCGGGGCCGGAGAGCGCGGTGCGCACCGGCAGACTGGCCGCGGTCTCGACCGACATGACGCCGCCGTTGGACTGCACGATGAGGAACTCGCCGCCAAACCCCTCGGCGCGAATGCGGGCATCGAGCTTACTGAGATAGCCGCCCACCACCGGTTGCAGCACCGCGTTCAGCGCGGCAGTGCTGGTGCGCTCGAACTCGCGGATTTCCGGCAGAATATCCGAGGAAATCGCGACATGCGGGTTCGGCCACACCGCCCGCGCCGCCGCGAGGGCCGCGCGCTCATTGGCGGGGTTGGCGTAGGCGTGGATGAACACGATGGCCAGCGCCTCCGCCCCCATCGCCAGCAGCCGTCGCGCCGCTTCGGCG
>CAIWAJ010000520.1:0-7687 GCA_903910565.1 uncultured Rhodospirillales bacterium | reverse complement strand
GCCGGCCCGCGGTGACGCCTTGCGGGCATCGTGCACGCGGGCGAGCAAAGCGCGCACTTTCTCGGTCTCGCCGGCATAGGCGGGCAGCGCGCCGAAGGCGGATTCGATGTCGGCGAGCAGGGTGATCCCGGCGGTGTCCCAATGCGTGACGCCCGAGAGATCGACCGCGAGGGCCTGCCCCTTGGCGGAGCGGGCGGCGGCGAGGGTCTGTGTCCACACGGCGCCGGCGCTGGTGGCGTCGAGCTCGCCGGCGAGGGTGATGCGGCCGGGCGCGAGTGTGACGCTGGCCGTCACGCGCCCGCTTCCGGCCGGAAGGCGCGGGCGTGGTGGGCCTGGAAGGCGATGGCGACCTCGGCGCCCGGCTGCAATCCCGCCATCGGCGCGGCGGCGGGGCGCATCACCACCAAGGGCTGGCCGGCGAAGTCGAGCACCAGGCGCAGATGGGTCCCGCGGAAGCCGATATCGCGCAGCACCGCGGGGAAGGCCCCCTCGCCCATTTCCTCGGCCCGCACGGCGGCCAGCGCGATGCGCTCCGGGCGGACGGCGACGACGCAGCGATGGCCCGGCCCGACATCGATCGCCTGGGCCTCGATCAGGGTTCCGCCGGGGAGGCTGACGGTGGCGACATCATCGGCGTCGATCCCCTCGACGCGGCCGGGCAGGCGGTTGTTCTCACCGAGGAAGCGGGCGACGAAGGCATTGGCGGGGGTGTCGTAGAGGGCGGCGGGGGTGCCGATCTGGCGCAGGCGGCCATCCTCGATCACCGCGATGCGGTCGGACAGCACCATCGCCTCGTCCTGGTCGTGGGTGACGTGCAGCATCGCCACCCCGAGCCGGCGCTGCAAGGCGCGCAGCTCGATCTGCATCTCCTCGCGCAACTGGCGATCGAGCGCGCCGAACGGCTCATCGAGCAGCACGATGCGCGGCTTGAACACCAAGGCGCGGGCGAGGGCGACCCGCTGGGCCTGGCCGCCGGACAGCTCGTGCGGGTAGCGGTGGGCATAGGAGGCGAGGCGGACGAGGGCCAAAATCTCCTTGACCAGCGTCTCCCGCTCGGCCCGGCCCGTGTTGCGCATCCGCAGCGGGAAGGCGACGTTCTCGGCGACGGTGAGATGCGGCAGCAGCTGCGCGTCCTGGAACACCACGCCGATGTCGCGGCGGTGGGGCGGCGTGCGCATCACCGGGCGGCCGTCGATGCGGATATCGCCACTGAGCGGGCGGATGAAGCCGGCGATCATGGCGAGCGCGGTGCTTTTTCCCGAGCCGGAGGGCCCCAGCAGGGTGACGCATTCGCCGGCGGCGATCTCCAGGCTCAGCGCGTTGACGGCGAAATCCTCACCGTAGCTGTAGCTGATCGCGGAGATTGCGAGGCGGGGCAAAGGGGTGGGCGCTGGCGGCACGGCGTGGTCCTTCCGGTCAGGACGCAGCATAGCCGAACAGGCGCGGCAACATCAGGGCGATGTCGGGCAGCAATGTGACGGCGAGCAGCACCACGATCATGGTGGCGATGAACACCGGGATTTCCCGGAAAATCGCGCCGATCGAGGTTCCCGTCAGCCCGCTGATGACGAACAGCAGCAGGCCGTGCGGCGGCAGTGCGAGGCCGACCATCATGTTCAGCATGATCACCACGCCGAAATGCACCAGGTCGATCCCGAGCCCGGCGGCGACGGGGACCAGCAGCGGGACGATGACCAGCAGGATGGTGATCTCGTCGATGGCAATCGCCAGCACCAGCAGCAGCAGATTGACGGCGAGGAGGAAGGCGATCGGTCTCAGATGCCAGACCACCAGCGTGGCGCGGATGGCGTTCGGCACCCCCTCATTGGCGACGGCGTAGTTGAAGACGAAGGCGCCGGCCATGATGAGGCCAATTGCGGCGGTCTGGCGGACGGTTTCGGCGATCACCGCGAAGAGCTGGACGGCGCTGAGGCTGCGATAGACGCCGATTGCCAGGACCAGCGCATAGGTGGCGGCGATGGCGGCGGCTTCGGTGGGGGTGGCGATCCCCGAATAGATGATGCCGAGCAGGATCCCCGGCAAAGCGAGCGGCGGCAAGGCGCGCCAGAAGATCGGCAGCAGTGCCCGCCATCCCACCGGGGCCTCGGCGGGGAAACCGCGGCGGCGGGCGATCAGCGCGATGGCTCCCATGAGGGCGAGCGCGGTTCCGAGGGCAGGGACCACGCCAGCGAGGAACAGGGCGCCAACCGAGGCGTTGGCGATCAGGGCGTAGAAAATCATCGGTATCGACGGCGGCACCAGCGGCCCGAGGGTGGCGGCGGCGGCGGAGGTCGCGGCGGCGAAACCGGGGGGGTATTTGCCGTCTTTCATCATCATCCGCGCGACGATGAGGCCGGGGCCGGCGACGTCGGCCACCGCGCTTCCGCTCATGCCGGAGAAGACGAGGTTGGCGACGACGTTGACATGGGCGAGGCCGCCGCGGAACCGGCCGACCCCGGCTTGCGCAAACGCCAGCAGGCGTTCCAGCACGCCCGACGCATTCATCACGTTGGCGACGAAAATGAACAGCGGAACGGCAAGCAGCAGGTAGTTGTTGTAAAGCCCGTTCATGGTCTGATCGACCACCAGACCGACATCCTGGTGGGTGGTCAGCAAATAGCCGAAGCCGGCGGCGAGCATGGCGAGGCCCATCGGCACGCCGATCACGGCGCCGAGCACGAAAACGCCGGCGAGGACGGCGAGGCCCATGCTACAGGCTCTCCCGCCAATTGCGGCCCAACAGGCCGGCCAGGCGAGCGAAAGCACGGACCAGGATCGCCACCATGAACACCCCGAAACAGGCATATACGATATCGAGCCGCCAGAGCAGCACCGGGGTGCGTTCGCGCCAGAGGAAGGCGATGTAGTCGAGCGAGCCGGGCAAAGCGGCGGCGAAAATGCCGCCGATCAGCACCACCCGCAGGATGGCGAGCGCCCGCTGGGTCCGCGGGCCGACGTGGCGGTAAAGGAGGTCGAAGGTGATTTGTCTCCGGTCCTCCACCACGGCTGAGTTGGCGAGGAAGACGATCCAGATGAACAGCACCACCGAGACCTCGTCGGCCCAGGCCACCGCGTCATGCGCGGCGTAGCGCATGACGATCTTGTAGACGAAGACGACGAAGACGGCGGCGAACATCGCGCCGCAGAGGGACTCGGCGACGCGGTGCAGGAAGGAAGCGCTTCTTTTTGAAAAAAGAAGCAAAAACTTTTCATCCATTTGCCGCGGTGTTTCCCCGGGCAACTCCGACGCAGTGGATAAAAGTTTTTTGGTTCTTTTTTTCAAAAAAGAACCCCTTCCTTGCTTACTTCGTGTCCCCGACGCGCTTCGCCAACGCAGCATCCCACGCCTTGGCGCCGGGTTCCTCGGCATAAAGCTTGTCGGCCAGTGCGCGGAAGGGGGTGAGATCGGGGCTGTCGACGGCGATCCCCTTGGTTTTCATGGCGGCGACGATGTCGCGCTCATCGGCGAGGCGGCCGTCGTCGTTGGTTTTGGCGGCGGCGAGGGCGGCGGCGGTGAGGGCGGATTGCTGGTCGGCGGTCAGCTTGTCCCAGAAAGG
Organism: uncultured Rhodospirillales bacterium; assembly: GCA_903910565.1. GTDB lineage: Bacteria > Pseudomonadota > Alphaproteobacteria > Acetobacterales > Acetobacteraceae > CAIYPH01. Next base: position 4,130 of record CAIWAJ010000520.1, on the reverse strand, counting down.
TTTGGCGATGCTGAAGAAAACGGGTTGCAGCATGTGGGCGGTCAGCACGATCTGCTCGCTGACTTCGTAGAGCTTGGCGGCGTTGAAAATGGAGAGCGGGTTTTCCTGGCCGTCGATGGTGCCGGTTTTGAGCGCGAGATAGACCTCGGGCATCCCCATCGGGACGGGGCTGACCCCGAGCACGCGGCCGAGCACCAGCCAGTCCGGGCCGGCGGGCATGCGCATTTTGACACCGGCGAGATCGGCCGGGCCTTTCACGGCGCGTTTCTTGGCAAGGGCCACCTGGCGGGTGCCGAGATAGGCGGTGGAGAGGATGACGATGCCCATTTTTTCGGCCACCGCGCGGCGGTACTCGGCGCCGATCGGGCCATCGAAGACGGCGCGGAGATGGGCGTGATCACGGAAGAGGTAGGCGCGGTTGAGGAAGCCGTATTCCGGCATCTGCTGCGCCACCTCGAAGGTGGTCATGGTGCTCATCTCGAGCGTGCCGCGCTGAAGGGCGGGGACTTCAGTGCCCTGTTTGAACAGGGTGGAAGCAGGGTGGACGCTGACGGTGAGGCCGGTCTTGGTGGCTTCCGCCTGGGTCTTGAAGGCCTCGCAGGCCTTGGCCAGAAAGTCGGACGGGGGGGCGGCGGTGGAGAGGCGAACGGTTGCATCGGCGGCCTGGGCGCGGCTGGCGAAAGGCAGGCCTGCGAGTGCGGCCAGCGTGGCCCGTCGGTTGATGTGCGTCATGATCCCCCCGGTTTACTGTGGCTCGGCGTGGCGACATGATCGCGGAGGCGATGTTTGAAGTCTATAGGATTTCCGAGCGCGGGAAGGGGGGCGGGAAGGGAAGCGCTCCTTTTTTGAAAAAAAGGAGCAAAAAACTTTTATCCGTTTGGTGTGCACTGCTCCCATCTAACCGCGTGGAGTGCTCCACTGGCACGGAACGGATGAAAAGGTTTTTTGCTTCTTTTTGCTCACAAAAAGAACACACTCTCCCCCGTCCTTAATGACGCAATCCCTAATCCGGTAGGCAGTAGGTTGTCGCCTGGGTGCAGTCGCCATAATTGGCCTCGCAGTTGTCGCGCGCCACCGTCTGGGCGTCGGAGAGGCGGTAGCGGCTAACATACGACATGCCACCGGAGCTTTCGTAGGCGGCGAAGCACTGGTTGGCACCCCAGCGCCACAAGATCCGGCAGGGCTGGCTGCCGGTGGTGGCGGCGCAGCGGGCGAGGGCAACGGTATCGGCCGAATCCTGATCGGGGTGCATATCCGAGCGGGCCCAGGCGCCAGAGCCGCTTTTGGCGAAGGCGGCGTAGGACGGGTACCATTGCGGTACGCTGGCGGAAATCCGTTCATCCCGGCAGCGTCCGCGATACCACGTCACCTTATTGTCCTTGTTCATGCCGAAAGTGCCGGGGGATGATTTATCGATGCTGCCGAGGAAATTTTCCGTGAATGAGTCGGATAGCAGACAGATGGCCCGGTAGGCTCCGGACTCCAGGCCCGCGGCATCGCAGTTCCAGCCCATGGTATCGAACTTTGCACCATGGCGCAGGCATAGGCGGAAATCGTGACCGTCCCGGTAGTTTACCCAGTGCACGCCGCTCTCACCTTCAGCCCGGAAGTAGTAGGTGCCGTGCTGCAATGGCCCGTTCAGCAAGGTGCGGCAGCCCTGGGAGGCGATGTCGAACCAGCCGATGGTCTTGAGCGACTGGCCGGAGGGGTAGGCGATGGTGAGCCATATCTTGGTGTCGGCCTTGTTGCAGAGTTGCCACTCCGCCCGGGCGGCGCCGCTTCCGAGCAGGCAGAGTACGGCCGCCAATACGCAGATCACCGGCAGATCCCGTCGCCAGGTCATGCAAGCCCCCTTTTGTTGAGAAAATTGAGGACTTCCGGCAATGACATGTCAACCGGAAAGTAGGCTCGGGCCCCCCTTCCCTTGCGGGGCGCGGCCCCGCACACTCCGCCAGCACAACCGAGGAGCCCTCCATGCGCCGTCGCAATTTTCTCGCCGCCGCCTCCGCACTCGCCGCCCCCAGCCTGGCGCAGGCGGCTAGTGCCAGCACCGTTCGCTTCACGCCGGAGGCGGATCTTGCGGTGCTTGATCCGGTTTGGACGACCGCCTCGCAATCCGGGCAGCACGCGGCGCTGATCTATGACACGTTGTTCGGGCAGGATGCGCAGTATCAGCCGCAGTTGCAGATGCTGGAGGGGTATACCGTCGAGGAGGACGGCAAGCGCTGGACGATGAAGCTGCGCGAGGGGCTGGCTTTCCATGACGGGGAGCGGGTGCTGGCGCGGGATTGCGCGGCCTCGGTCAAACGCTGGGCGGCGCGGGACCCGTTTGGCCAGGCGATGGCGGCGGCGACCGATGAGATCAGCGCGACGGATGACAAGACGATCGTTCTGCGGTTGAAGAACCGCTTCCCGGTGCTGGACGCGCTGGCGCGCAACTCCGGCGTGCCTTGCGTGATCATGCCGGAGCGGCTGGCGAAGACCGATCCGTTTACCCAGGTGACGGATACCACCGGGTCCGGTCCGTTCATCTACAAGGCCGATGAGCGGGTGGCGGGGGCGCGGGTGGTTTACACCCGGAACCCGAAATATATCCCGCGCAAGGACGGCAAGATTGGCGGTACGTCTGGGCCGAAAGTGGCGCATTTCGAGCGCGTTGAATGGGCGATCCTGCCGGACCCGACCACCGCGGTGGGGGCGTTGCAGCGCGGCGAGATCGACTGGCTGCTGACGCCGAATGCCGACCTGATCGACACGCTGCGCAAATCGCCGGGAGTGACGGTGCGGGTGGCGTTCCCGCTCGGTTCGATCTCCTGCATGCGGTTCAACTGGATGCAGCCGCCGTTCGACCGGGCGGCGATCCGGCGCGCCGTTCTGCCGGCGATCGTGCAGGCGGACTACATGACGGCGATGAACGGCGAGGACCGCGAGCGCTGGCGCGACAATGTCGGGTTCTTCTGCCCGGGCATGCCGATGGCCAATGACGAGGGGATGGCGGCGTTGAGTGGGCCGCGCTCGATCGATGCGGCGCGGCGGAATTTGGAGGCGGCGGGTTACAAGGGCGAACGCGTGGTGCTGCTGGCGCCGGGCGACGTGCCGTATGCGAAAATCCTGGCCGACGTGACCGCGGATGTGTTGAAGCGGGTGGGCTTCAATGTGGACTACCAGTCGATGGACTGGGGGACGCTGGTGCAGCGGCGGGCCAAGCAGGAGCCGCTGGACAAGGGCGGCTGGTCGGTGTTCCACACCAACTGGACCGGGGCCGACCAGGGCACGCCGGCGACCCACGTGTTCCTGCGCGGCAACGGCAAGGCGGCCGCGCCGGGATGGCCGGAGATTCCGCGGATGGAATCACTGCGCGACGCCTGGCTTGCCGCACCGGACCAGGCGACGCAGACGCGGATTGCGCGGGAAATGCAGGGGCTGGCGTTCCAGGACATTCCCTATATCCCGCTGGGGCAAATGATCTCGCCGACGGCGCATCGCTCCGATCTCGCGGGGATGGTGGAGAACCAGGTGGCGTTCTGGAATATGCGGCGGGGGTAGGGTTACGTCGGTCTTCTCTTTCTGAAGAAGACGGTGCGCTTCCGGCCCGTCGCCCTCGGCCCGTGCAATAAGGCCGATGTGGACAGGCTGGAACAACTCGCGGTCGGCGATGAGAGCGCGTTCTATGCAGCCGCCGTCGCTATCGGGCCACGCCTCCGTATCCAAATACTGCTATCCGCGATCGGAGCTGCATTCATACGCGCCGCAAAAAAAAGGCCATTCGCAGAAGATTCTCTGAACAAAAAAGAAGCAACTTACTTTCGATTCCGTTTTGCCGTTGGGCTGACGGGGGGGTGGTTTAGGGTTGGCGGAATATTGTTCTTATATCGAAATAATATGCGCGTATTTCCGGTTCCGCCGGTCAGTCGCGTGGTAATCGCCTGGGGAGGAGGTTCATCGGCTTCCCCTCGGAGTTGGGGTACCAGAGGATGGCTTGGCGCTGTTTGCGGGTGAGGCGGCGGGGCTTCGCAGGGCGGGGCTTGGTCGGGCGGGGCTTTCTTGCGCGCTTGGGGCGGGGCGCGATGCAGGCGGGGGTGATGCCGAGCATGTGGCAGATGGGGCGCAGGAGGCGCTGGGCCTGGCTG
>CAIWAJ010000519.1:0-4605 GCA_903910565.1 uncultured Rhodospirillales bacterium | reverse complement strand
GCCAATCTGCCAAATTACCTCGGCTGGCGTAGAACCATCGAAGCCCTCCCGAAAGCGCCCGCACCCAACCTATGGATCATGGCAGCTGCCGGATTGGGACCGTATCAACAAGCAACACAATAAGAGCGAAAAACTTTCATCACTGGCGCGCAGCCGCTCCGGTCATCCCGCAACCGCAAGCCAACAACAGCAACGGAAGCGCAGGTCATTTTGATTATTTCTGTTCACAAAAAGAACCCCTTCCTCACCGCCACCATCACTCGATCGCCGGCAGCGACCGCACCCATGCCAGCAGCGCCGCCATGTCGTCCGCCGCAATCCCCTTGTAATAGGCGAACCCCATCGGCGGAAACAGCTTACGCCCATCCGCCGATACTCCGGTGCGGATCGCGCGCTCGATCTGCGCATCCGTCCAGCCCCCCAGCCCGCGCGCCGTACTCCCGGTGAGATTGGCCGCAACCGAAGTCCCCCACGGCCCCGGAAACTGCATCCCGCCCGCGCCGATCTTCGTCATATCCGTCCGTCCGCCCGGCAGCATCGGCGAGTGGCACTCGATGCAATGCCCGATCGGCCCGGCGAGATAGGCCCCATAGGCCACCGTATCGCTCCGCGCCGGGGCGGCCACACGCTCCACCGACGGCCCATACGCCGGCGGCAGCGGAATCCGATAGCTGGATTTCGTCACCTTGTTCGCAATCGCCGGCACCGTCCGCAAATACGCCACCATCGCCGCCAGGTCGGCATCGCCAATCCCGCGATACTGCCCAAACGGCATCGGCGGCCCGATCAGTGACCCATCCGGCCGCCTGCCCTCGCGAATCGCCAGCGCGATCTGCTGATCCGTCCAGCCGCCGATCCCCGTCGCGCGGTCCTGCGTAATGTTCGCAGCGATCGCCGTGAACGCGGGGCTGTCAACCACGACATTGCCCCCCGCCAGCGCCCGCCCGGCAACCGGCCCGGTCGGCCCCTGCGGCGTGTGACAATTGCCGCAACCCGCGATGGTCTCCACCAGATACCGCCCCCGCTCCACCGGCGTCTGCGCTACGGCGGCGGAAGCCGCGAGCAACGCAGCAATCAACACAATCACCCGCATGAACACCCCCCACAGCCTTTCGCCGCCGATTATTATTCGATCGCTATTCGATGTCGATCCTCAAGGGCGGCACGCGGAAGAAAGCCGTTCTTTTTGTGAACAAAAAGAACCAAAAATACTTTCTACTCGTTCGCTGCCGTTGGCGTACATGGCCGCCATGCCTTGGAGCGGCAAGCACCAACCGATAAAGGTTTTTTGCTCGTTTTTTTTCAAAAAAGGAGCCCGTCCTTCCCAACCCCCCCAGGACTCAGGATGAAACCACCCGCCGCGCCAACACCTCATCCAACCAATCGCTCCGCATCTCCGGCACCGAGGACAGCAGCAACTCGGTATACGGATGATACGGCGGCGCAAATACCGTCTGCGTCTCGCCCCCCGCCACCATCCTGCCCTTCAGCATCACCGCCACCTTGTTGGCGATCCGCTTCACCACCCCCAGATCATGGGTGATGAACAGATAGGCGATTCCCAACTCGTCCTGCAGCCGCTTCAACAGCCGCAGAATCTCCTCGCCCACCAGCTGATCCAGCGCCGACGTCACCTCGTCGCAAATGATCAGATCAGGCTCCGCCGCCAACGCCCGTGCGATCCCCACCCGCTGCTTCTGCCCACCCGAAAGTTCGCCCGGCTTACGGTCGATAAAACTCTCCGGCAAATCCATCATCACAAGCAGTTCCAGCACCCGCTTGCGGATCTCCGCCCGCGAGCGCCCGAAATAGAACCCGATCGGCCGGCCGATGATATCCAGCAGCGTCTGGTGCGGGTTCAACGCCACATCCGGCATCTGATAAATCATCTGAATGCGCCGCTTCTGCTCCCGCGTCCGCTGCGCCAGGCGCGGCGGCAGGCTCTCCCCCTGAAACCGGATATCCCCCTCCTGCCGCGGCAGCAGTCCGGTAATCACCCGCGCCAGCGTGCTCTTCCCCGAACCCGACTCCCCCACCACAGCCACCGTATCCCCGCGCCGCACCTCGAGGCTCACCCCGTCGATCACCCGCAGCAGCGAGGCATAGCTCGCCACCACATCGCTGATCGCCAGCAACGGCGTCTCGCCACCATCGCGATCGACAAACCCATGCCCGCTGACCCGCTCCGCCACCAGCCGCCGCGTATAGTCCTCGCGCGGCGCCTGCAGAATCTGGTCCGCCTCCCCGTGCTCCACCATCTTCCCGTGCCGCAGCACCATGATGCTGTCGGCGATCTGCGCCACGACAGCGAGATCATGCGTGATGTAGATCGCCGCCGTCCGATGCTCCTTGATCAGCTTGCGGAACGCCGCCAGCACCTCCACCTGTGTCGTCACATCCAGCGCCGTCGTCGGCTCGTCAAACACCAGAATATCCGGCCGCGCCGCCATCGCCATCGCCGCCATCGCCCGCTGCAACTGCCCGCCCGAGACCTGGTGCGGATACCGGTTGCCGAACGTCGTGGGGTTCGGCAAATCCAGCTCGCGGAACAGACCGATCGCCACGTCCCGCGCCTCCGCGGCACTCATAATCCCGTGCCGGACCGGAATTTCGCAGACCTGCTCGAACAGCGTCATCGCCGGGTTGAACGAAGCCGCCGCGCTCTGCGCGATATATGCCACGCCAGGCCCGCGCAGCCCCCGCCGCTCCGTCGCCGACAGCGTCAGGATATCCCGCCCGCGAAACACAATACTCCCGCCGGCGATCGCGCACCCGTTGCGTGTATAGCCCAAACACGCCAGCCCGATCGTCGTCTTCCCCGCGCCCGACTCCCCGATCAGCCCGATCACCTCGCCCCGATCCAGCGTGAACGACACATCATCCACCAGCACCGCGGTCATCCCGCCATCATTGCGCGCCTCAACCCGCAAATGCTCAACCGAGAGAACCCGCTCGCCGGCGCTCATGCGTTCTCTCCATGCCCGCGCGACTGGATCGCCAGCAGCCAATCCACTACGAAATTCACCCCGATCGTCAGCACCGCAATCGCGCCCGCCGGCCAGAACGGTGCTGATATGCCGAGGTTGATCATGTCGCGGTAGTCACGAACCATGCTCCCCCAATCCGCGTCCGGCGGCTGTATGCCAAGCCCGAGAAACGACAGCGCGGCCACAAACAGGAAGGCGAAAGAGAACCGCAACCCATACTCCGCGATCAACGGCGCCCGCGCCGCCGGCAGCACCTCCCGCAGGATGATCCACCACAGCCCCTCGCCCCGCAGCTTCGCCACCTCCACGTATTCCAGCGCCACGATGTTCATCGCCAGCGCTCGGCTGAGCCGGAACACCCGCGTCGAATCAAGGCAGGCCAGCGTCACCACCAGTACCGGAACCTCGGTCCCCAGCACCGACAGCACCACGAAGGCAAAAATCAGTGACGGCATCGACAGCAGCAAATCCACCGCCCGCGACAGCGCCGCATCCACCCAGCCCTTCGCGATCGCCGCGGTAAACCCGGTCACAATCCCGATCGAGAACGACAGCGTGGTAATCAGCAACGACAACCCGATCGACATCCGCGCGCCGAACAACAACCGGCTCAACAAATCCCGCCCGAGATTGTCGCAGCCCAGCAAATGCGCCGCCGAAGGGTCGTCCCAGGCGTCGCACACCACCTCAGCCTGGTCGTACGGCGCCAGCCAAGGCGCGCCCAGCGCCGCGATCAAATTGATCGCAATGATCGCGAACCCGATCATCGCCGGAAACGTCACCCGATACCCAAACAGGCGCGGCCCGAACCGCCGCAACCAAGCGGCGCTCATCGCGGATGCCGCAAACGGGGATTGGCCAGAATGGCCGCAATATCGGCCATCATATTCAGCACGATAAACGCCGAGGCAAACAACAGCCCACACGCCTGCACCACCGGCACGTCATGCTTGGAAACCGCGTCCACCATCAACTGCCCAAGCCCCGGATAGACGAACACCGACTCCACCACCACCACGCCCACGATCAGGTAGGCGAGATTCAGCGCCACCACCGAGATCACCGGCGCCAGCGCGTTGGGAAACGCATGCCGCACCACCACAATCCATTTCGGAATGCCCTTGAGGAACGCCATCTCGATATAAGGGCTCGCCATGATCGCCAGCACCGAGGCCCGCGTCATCCGCATCATGTGCGCAATCGTCACCAGCACCAGCGTCAACATCGGCAAAAACGACAAATAGAACCGCTCCCCCAGCGGCGTCTCCTCGCTCACATTCGCCAGCGTCGGCAGCCATCCCAGTTGCACCGAGATGTATTTCATCAGCAGATAGCCAACCAGATACTCCGGCACCGAAATCGTCATCAGTGTCACCGTGTTGACCCCCCGATCAAACACGCTGCCCTGAAACACCGCCGCAAGCAGCCCCAGCCCGATCGCCACCGGCACCGCCACCACCGCGGCATAAATCGCCAGAAAAATCGTATTGCGCAGCCTGGGCGCCAAATCCGCCACCACCGGCCGCTCCGTCGCCAAGGACTTGCCAAGGTCCCCCCTCAGCGCGTGCCCGAACCACTCAACATACCGCACCGGCGCCGGCCGATCGAGGCCGAGCTC
>CAIWAJ010000518.1:0-3616 GCA_903910565.1 uncultured Rhodospirillales bacterium | reverse complement strand
CGCCCGCCGCCGCGCCAAGACCCGGCGCCACGCCGCGGCACCGGCCCGCCGCCCCCCCCTCCCCCGCCCGATCCCCGCCACCCCGAGCCACCGCGCCGCCCGCGCCCCGCCGGGCCGACCCTCCGCCCGAAATCAGACCGGCTCCCCGGCCCCCATCCGCACGTCCATATTGTTACTATATCGAAACATAAATCACTCCGCATACCCCGAAGGCGCCACAATCCGCGCCATCATATGCGCATCCACCAACACCCCATCGCGCAGCGCGAACGCCCGATGCGTCCCCTCCACCTCGAAGCCGAACCGCCGATACAGCGCCATCGCCACCGCGTTGTCGGTATAAACCGTCAACTCCAGCCGCCGCAGCCCCAGCCAGCGATCCGCCGCCGTCACCGCCTCCGCCATCAGCCGTGTCCCGATCCCCCGCCCGGCCCAGTCGTCCCGCACCCCCATCCCGATCTCCCCGACATGCGACCGCCTGCCGCCTTGCCGGCGCAACCCGATCTGCCCCACCACCAGCCCGCCGGCGCACGCCACCAGCGAATGCCCATCAAACGGCGCCTCCAGCCGCGCCCGCACCATCTCGGGGCTGACAAACGGCGGCCGCAGCGTCCCGTGCCGGAAACCCGGCATGCAGTGCATCGCCGCAATTGCCTCGGCATCGCCGGGCCGCACGGCGCGGATCTCGATCTCGGGTGGGGTCTCGCTCATCTCGTCGTCCTTTCTGGTTCAGGACGGCGGGGATCTCAGCCCCGCCATCCAATGGCGGGGTGGAAAAATCGCTCGGCTAGCGCTCAGCCGTCACGACACCACGCCCGGCCGAGCCAGGTCGTAAGCATCATATGAAGGACGGCAATCTTGCGCATGTCCACACTCCACCAAGCCCAGCCGCGCCTGTAAAGCCCGAACCCGGTTTGTCAGCCCGGCCATGCTTCTCTAGCATCGCTCACACACACGAGAGAGGAATCCAGCATGGCCACGCAGTTCGAGATCGACGGCATGCGCATCGACCGCATCATCGAGGGCGAATACCCCTTCACGCCCGCCAGCGACTTCCTGCCCGGCCTCACGCCGGACCTCCTCGCCGAAAACCGCGACTGGATGCGCGCCTGCGGTAGCCTCGATGCGCAAGACCTCCTGGTCCTCTGCATCCAGTCCTACGTCATCCGCACCCCCCACCATAACATCATGGTCGATACCTGCGTCGGCAACGGCAAGCACCGCCCGACCCGCCCGATCTGGCACGAAAAGACCGACGATCACTACATGCGGTCCCTCGCCGCCGCCGGCCTCACCGTCGAGGACATCGATTTCGTCATGTGCACCCCTCTGCACGTCGACCATGTCGGCTGGAACACCCGCCTCCTCGATGGCCGCTGGGTCCCCACCTTCCCCAACGCCAAATACCTCTTCGCGGAGAAGGAATACGCCTACTGGAACGCCGAAAACGCCAAGGCCCCGGTGTTGCCCTTCCAGGATTCAGTGCTGCCGATCGTCGAAGCCAACCGCCACCGCCTGGTCAGCAGCGCCCTCGAATTCGACGACCACATCCGCCTGATCCCCACCCCCGGCCACACGCCGGACCACTTCGCCGTCGCCATCGGCAAAGGCCGCGATGCCGCGGTCATCACCGGAGACCTCATCCACACCCCGGTCCAGGCCCGCTACCCCGAACTCTCCATGCGCGCCGACGTCGACCAGGCCCAATCCGCCGCCACCCGCCGCGCCTTCCTCGAACGCTACTGCGACACCGACACACAATGCTGCACCGCCCACTTCCCCTCCCCCTCGCGGGTGAAGGTGAAGCGTTGGGGAGAGGGGTTCAGGTGCGACCCCGCGTGATCGGCGCAGGCGGAACGCCGGAGCTGTGAATCACTCGGCGAAATAAGCGTTAGCTGAACTTCCCTGAACGGGGGAACCCGTTCGGCGGCAGCTTGCCGGCCTGGGCCCGATCGCCGAGCCAGGTCCGCAGATCGGTCTCGGTCCGCGTCTTCTCGCCGAGCTTCCAGGTCAGCCCATCGGCCGCGCGGAAAATCTTGAGATCGCCAAGCCCGCCGTCCTTGTATTTCTGCAGGATAACCCCCTGCCCCCGCTGCATTTCCGGAATTTGCTCAAGCGGGAACACCAGCATCCGCTTGTTCTCGCCGATCACCGCCACATGGTCCCCCTCGACGGGGACACACAGCTTCGCCTCCTCGCCCGGCTTCACGTTCAACACCGTCTTGCCCGTCCGCTTCTCCGCCAGCAGATCGTCCGACTTCACCAGGAACCCCCGCCCGACCGTCGACGCCACCAGATACCGCAGCCCCTCCCGCCAGATGAACAGCGCCGCCACGTCATCCTCGTTGGTCAGCTCCGCCAACAACCGAACCGGCTGCCCGTCCCCCCGCCCGCGCGGAAGATCGGCCGCCTTCAGCGTGTAGGCCCGGCCATTGGTGGCGAACAGACACAGCCTGTCGGTGGTCTCGCAGGGCACCATCAGCCGCAGCCGGTCGCCGTCCTTGAACTTCAGGCTCTCGACATCGATGCCATGCCCCTTCATCGCCCGCACCCAGCCCTTGTCGGACAGGATAACGGTGATCGCCTCCCGCTCGACAAACGCCTCGGTGCTGACCACGATATCCGCCGGCGCCGCCCCCAGCTCGGTGCGCCGCGCCCCGAGGGGGCCGGAGCCGAATTTCTGCCGAGTGCTCTCCAGCTCGCCGCTGATCCGCTGCCACTGCTTCGCCTCGGAGCCCAGCAGGGTGGTGATCTCCTTGCGCTCCCTGGTGAGGTTCGCATGCTCCTTGCGGATCTCCATTTCCTCGAGCTTGCGGAGGGACCGCAGCCGCATATTGAGGATCGCCTCGGCCTGAACCTCCGACAGCGAGAACGCCTTGATCAGCTCCGCCTTCGGCTCATCCTCATAGCGGATGATGCGGATCACCTCGTCGAGGTTGAGATAGACCGCCAGGAACCCCTCAAGGATCTCCAACCGCCGCTCAATCGCCGCCAGCCGGTGCCTGGACCGCCGGACCAGCACCTCCTGCCGATGGTCCAGCCACTGCCGCAACACCTCCCGCAGCGACAGCACCCGGGGAGTCCGATCGGCGGTCAGCACGTTCATGTTGAGCGGGAAGCGGCTTTCGAGCTGGGTCGCGCGAAACATCGTCGCCATCAGCACATCGGGCTCAACGCCGCGCGTCTTGGGTTCCAGCACGACCCGCACGGTCTCCGCGCTCTCGTCGCGGATATCGCCAAGCAGCGGGAGCTTCTTCTCCTCGAGCAACTGCGCGACCTGCTCGATGAGCCGGGATTTCTGCACCTGGTAGGGGATCTCAGTGATGACGATCGACCAGGTGCCGTGCTTGGCCCGCTCGACCTCCCACTTCGCCCGCACCCGAAACCCTCCCCGGCCGGTCTCGTAGGCCTGCAACAGCGCCGCTTGTTCCTCCACCAGAATCCCGCCGGTCGGGAAATCCGGGCCGGGCATATGGACCAGCAGGTCCGCCGTGGTGGCCGCGGGGTTGGCGATCAGGTGGATCGCCGCCGCGCAAACCTCGCCGGCGTTGTGCGGGGGGATGGAGGTCGCCATGCCCACCGCGATGCCGGCCGCGCCATTGGCGAGCAGATTGGG
>CAIWAJ010000517.1:0-1646 GCA_903910565.1 uncultured Rhodospirillales bacterium | reverse complement strand
TTCGTTGCCACCGCGGCAGCAGCCTTCAGCTGGGCGGTTTGCGACCAGTTCGTTCACGGCAAGCCCTCGATGCTGGGTGCGGCCTCTGGTGCGGTTGCCGGCCTCGTCGCCGTTACCCCCGCCTCGGGTTATGCCGGGCCGATGGGTTCGATCGCTCTGGGTCTGCTGGTTTCGCCGATCTGCTTCTTCTTCGTCACCTGGGTGAAGAACAAGCTGAAATATGACGACGCTCTCGACGTGTTCGGCGTCCACTGCATCGGCGGTATCGTCGGCGCTCTGGCTACCGGCGTGCTCGACTCGCCGGCTCTGGGCGGCGTTGGTTTCATGGATTACTCCGTGTTCCCCGCCGTTGCCGGCAAGTACGACATGCTCGCTCAGATGAAGGTTCAGCTGACCGGCGTTTCCATCACCCTGCTGTGGTCGGGTATTGGCTCGACGATCCTCTACTTCGTCGTCGACAAGCTGTTCGGTCTGCGTCCGTCCGAAGATGCCGAGCGCGAAGGCCTCGACATCACCGAGCATGGCGAACGCGCTTACAACTACTGAGTTACGACCAGTTTGGCGGGATTGGGGATCCTCCTCCTCTCCTCATCCCCGATCCCGCCATCCGATGTTCCTCCTGTGAACATAACTATAAGGGCCGGAGCCAGCCGCTCCGGCCCCTTTTTTGTGGGCTTCTGGGGTAGGGGGAAGGGTTAAAAAGCAGGGGCTCGCCCCGGCACCCCTTCCTTGCCAGCATTGCGGGTCGGTTCGGCTTGGGGCAAGGCCGCAGCGCCGCAGCCTATTTCAAGCCGCTGCGCGGGCAAGGCGCGACGCCGAGAAAAGGCACCGTGCAAGACAGTCATGGGGGTTTGGCGGCGTAACGCCCCCAAGACTAATTCTGACCTTTAGCCCGCCTTGGCTGCCAGCATGTCCACCAGCGGCCGCACCGGCGATATGTCGTAGCCCGCCTTGGCCGCCTGCAGGGCAATGCCATCGGGACTATGCCCCCGCGAGGCCTGGGTGAGCGACCAGAGCAGCGTCGAGCGTGTGCCGGAGCGGCAATAGGCCAGCACCGGACCCGGCGCCTCGTCCAGCGCCTTGGCCAGCGCGGCGATCTGCGGTTCGCTGAAGCCGCTGTGGCCCACAGGGATGGCGACATAGGCGAGGCCTGCGGCGGCGGCGGCGGCGGCGATCGCTTCACCCGGCGTCTGGTCCGGGCTTTCGTCTTCCGGGCGGTTGTTGATGATGAGGGTAATGCCTTGCGCCGCGGCTGCCGTGACATCGGCGACAGTGATCTGAGGGGCGACCCACACGGAATCGGTCAGTTTGATGAACATAAGGCTTCTCCTGAGCGGGTGCGGATCTCGGGCTGGAACAGACGCTCCTATGCACCCGGATCGGCAGAAATGTCACATAAACAATGGGGGCGGGCAGCGCGCAAATGATTCTATTCGCTATGGCGCTTGAATTGGTATAAATGCCATAGTGCAGAGGAAAGGGCCCGGCGGCCGCTTGCCCTGTCGCGCCGCGCGAGTCGTCCACGTCGCAGCGCGAAGAGCATTGGGGCGAAGCGAAGGTACGTTCGGTTTTATGAGTTTTGATAGAGGGCGTCGCGGCCGGGGCCGAGACAAGCGCGACGGATTTGGCGAAGAGGGTTTCGATCC
>CAIWAJ010000516.1:0-10686 GCA_903910565.1 uncultured Rhodospirillales bacterium | reverse complement strand
TGGCAGATCCAGTGGACCGACCAGGCCCGCCAGGGCTCGATCGACAAGGCCGCCCTCAAGCGCCGCTGCACCCCGGAGGATCTCGCGGAAGTCATCGTGTTTCTCGGCTTCGGTGCCTCCATGGTCACCGGCCAGACCCTCATCGTGGATGGCGGGCTCACCCTGTGACCGCCCCCGAGCTCTTCCCTGAGATCGAGCCCTACCGCACGCAGATGCTGCCGGTGGGCTCGGGCCACACGCTCTACGTGGAGGAGTGCGGCAACCCCGAGGGGCAGCCGATCGTCTTCGTGCATGGCGGCCCGGGCGGCGGCATCTCGCCGCGCTCGCGCCGGATGTATGACCCCGCGCATTACCGCATCGTGCTGTTCGACCAGCGCGGCTCCGGCAAGAGCACGCCCTTCGCCGACCTCACCGACAACACCACCTGGCACCTCGTCGCCGACATGGAGGTGATCCGGGCGGCGCTCGGCATCGAGCGCTGGATCGTCTTCGGCGGCTCCTGGGGCAGCACGCTGGGGCTTGCCTATGCGGAGACCCACCCGGAGCGGGTCAGCGGGCTGATCCTGCGCGGCATTTTCCTCGCCCGGCCAATGGATGTGCGCTGGCTCTACCAGGAGGGCTCCAGCTTCATCTACCCGGACGCCTGGGAGGAGTATCTCGACCCCATTCCCCCCGCCGAGCGCCACGACATGGTGGCCGCCTATTATCGCCGCCTGACCGCCAATGATCCAGCGACCCGGCTGCGGGCTGCGGCCGCGTGGAGCAAGTGGGAGGGGGCGACCTCCTTCCTCATCCCGCAGGAGCAGTCGATCGAGGAGAGCACCCGGCCGGAGCGCGCTTTGCCGCTGGCGCGCATCGAGTGCCACTACTTCCAGCACAACAGCTTTTTCCGCACCGAAAACTGGCTGATCGAGAACGTCGATCGCGTCCGGCATATTCCCGCTGTGATCATCCATGGCCGCTATGACATGGTGTGCCCGATCCGCAACGCGTGGGACCTGCATCGCGCCTGGCCGGAGGCGGCGCTGCATATCACGCCGGATGCCGGGCATGGCGGGATGGAACCCGGGACGCTCGCCCGGCTATTGCAGGCGACGGAGGATTTCAAGCGGGTGCCGCGCTGAAACAACTTAATTTCGATATCGTAACGAAATGGCCGTGCGAAAGCGGCCCCGGCCAGCGGGGTTTTGAAGACGCCGAGACACGGTTTGGCGGGGCGCGAGATTGGGTTCGCGCGGTGGGTGGATCGCATTGCGCGATGACGCGGATCGCGGGCGTGGGGGCGGTTTCGGGTTGGGCGGAGTCCGGGCGCGGGGTGGCCGGAGTCTCTTCCTGCGGCGCCGTCAATGCGGCCGCGAGTGCGGCTTCATAGCGCGCGATGTGTTGAAGCGTGCGGGCGTAGGCGCGCCTGATGGGGTGGCGCGGCGCGAGGCCCGAGATATCCCCGAACAGCGCATCCAGCATGGCACGCAGAATCGCGCCGATCGCTTGCGCGATGGCGGTTGCGGCGTCCTGTGCGGGGGCGGGCGGGGTGTGCATGAGGGCTCCTGGTTGATTCCCGGAGTATCGCCTATCCCGCGGTGGATGGCAAGCTTTATTTCCATAAAATCGCGCTAATTTCCTCTTTCACGCGAAAATAAGTGCGATTGGAGACTACCGTCTCGATGGTTCCGGCGATTGCGACAAGGCGCAGGTCAGCGGATCGCACTTGAAACTCGGGTCTCGCCGGGCGCAGAACACACCGGCGAGCAGCAGGGTTCGGCGCGGATTTTCGCAGGACGCGGGGCCTGGTTCGACGGCAAGTGCGGCGGTGGCGGGTTCCACGGGCTTGGCGGACAAGGTTTCGGCAATCGCGGCGAGGGTTTCCCACTGCCGGGAGAAATCGCTCCAGACCTCGGGCTCGCGCGACGCGGGGCTCCGGGTGCGACACCAGTCGGCAGCCGATCGGTATTTGAATGCTGTATTGCGCGGCATGCAGTGCCCCCATTTTCACCGCGCGTGCCCCCCCCCAAGGGAGCCGGGCGCGCGTTGACCCTGCGGTGGTCGCACTCGCGTCCTCGGGTCGTCCAGGGACGGGATATACTCAGGCCGCGTTTCGCGCGGCCACGGATGGCGCAGTGGAGGGGAGGGGGCGACGCGGCGGGTCCGCTGCGATATAAAGGCGCCTGGCGCGGGAGATGGCGCCGGGGGGCAGAATGGCGATGACTCCACCCGCATGGCCGAGCCGGCTGACGCGCCGGGCCGCGCTTTTCGTGCCATTCGTGGCGAGCGGCTGCGCCGCGCCGCCGCCGCCGGAGCCGTTCAGGTTTGTTGACGGCATCGGCAGCCGGGCAGGCGGGCCGTTCCCGTCGCGCTATGTGGCGCCGGAGGGCGGGTTCCCGCGGGGGGATCGTGGCAATTGGTGGCAGACGCGGGTCAGCGTCGACAGTCTGTCGCGACTGGACGAGATATTCCCGGCCGCACGCTGTGCCGCGCCGGGTGAGGCGGCGCCGCTGCGGCGCCGCCCGGCCGAGCCGGTGATCCGCTATGCCGGCGCGCCGGCGCTGGGTGCGGGCGATTTCGACCTCGACGGCTACATGGCGCGCAACCCGGCGACCGGGCTGCTGCTGATCCGCGACGGGGAGATCCTGGCCGAGCGCTACCAGTACGCCAGGCATGACCGGCAGCGGCTGACCTCGTTTTCCATGGCCAAGACGATCACCGCCCTGCTGATCGGGATCGCCATACAGGACGGGCTGCTGCCGGGCATCGACCGCACGGTGGAGAGTATCGTGCCGGAGTTGGCGGGCACCGAATATGGCGCGACGCCGCTGCGGGCGCTGTTGACGATGTCCTCCGGGGTGGCGTTTCGCGAGGATTATGTGGGTCTCGATGATTCCGCGCGGCTGACGCTGCTGACGATCGGCGGGCAGAGCCCGGGCGGGGTGGCGGTGCCGCCGCATTTCAACCGGCGCATCGCGGCGCCGGGGGCGCGCTGGTCCTATTCGTCCGGCGAGACGTTCGTGCTCGCCTTGGTGTTGCGCCGCGCGATCGGGCGGCCGGTGGCGGCGTATTTGTCGGAGAAGCTATGGCGGCCGATGGGGGCGGAGGCCGACGCGTCCTGGCTGGTCGATGGCGCCGGGCAGGAGCTGGGTTACATGGGCTTCAACGCGGTGCTGCGGGATTACGGGCGGCTCGGGATGCTGCTGGCCACTGGCGGGCGGGCCGGGGCGCGCCAACTGGTGCCGCCGGCCTGGCTGGCGGAGATGACGCGGGCGCATTTCACCGGCACGCAGACCGGGCGGTGGTTCGGCTACGGGTTGCAGACCTGGGTTTTCCCCGGCGGTGACGGGGATTTCGCGTTGCTGGGGCTGCGGGGGCAGGCGATTTTCGTCGACCCCGGCCGCAAGCTGGTGCTGGTGCATACGGCGGTGCGGGAGGCGACGGGGGATGCGGGAGGTGCGGATTTGGTGGCGCTGTGGCGGGGGGTGAAGCGGGGGGTGTGAGGGGGGCCGAGCGAACGGGTGGATAAGGAAGGACGCGCTTCTTTTTGAAAAAAGACGCAAACACCTTCGATCCGCTTGCCGCTGCGTCGCTATCCCTCCTTCATCTCACTGCCGCGCGCTTCTGCTGCCCCGGCGCCAACAGCGCATCCACCTCGCGCGAGCGGGCCACGCTGCCGGCGCGCGCATAGGCCTCGTGGTTGGCCTCGATGGTCTCGGGGTCATAGAGATAGTTCACCATCAGCCCGTAGGATTCCGCGATCCCGCGCGCCGCCACATTGCCGCGCCAGTTGATCCGTTCGAGCCGCGCGCCATTGCCGAGATGGAACCGCGCCACCGGATCGCCACGCCCCGGCTCGGCGCCGGTGAGGTAGCGGGCGCACTGCACGAGCAATTCGGCCCGTGCCTCCTCGCCTGGCACCCCGTCCTCGGCCGGTAACGTCGCGCGCCCCGCCTCGGCTTCGCGGGACAGCCAGCGCCGGAAGCCCGGCACCGGCGAGAGGGTGGCGAAGCGGCGGAGCTGCGGCAGTTCGGCCTTCAGCTCCTCCACCACCTGCTTGATGAGGAAATTGCCGAAGGAGATGCCGCGCAGCCCCTCCTGGCAGTTGGAGATCGAGTAGAAAATGGCGGTATCGGCGCTGGCCGCCCGGGCCGTCTGCGCCGCCGCGTCGGTGTCCGGCGCCAGCAGCGGCTGCACGGCGTCCGCGAGGCCCTGCACCAGCGCGACCTCGACGAATATCAGCGGCTCGCCGGGCAAAGCGGGGTGGAAAAACGCGAAGCAGCGCCGGTCCGGCGCCAGACGGCGGCGCAAATCGCTCCAGCCGTCGATCTCATGCACCGCCTCGTAGACGATCAGCTTCTCCAGCACCGCCGCCGGCGTGTTCCAGTCGATGCGGCGCAGATCGAGGAAGCCCCGGTTGAACCAGGAGGAAAACAAATGCCGCAAATCGGCGTCCAGCGGCGCCAGCTCGGGATTGGCGCGGAGCATGCCCAGCACGTTTTGCCGCAGCGCCACCAGCGCCGCCGTGCCGCCCTGGCCGTGGTTGATCCGCCGCAACAGCTCCTGGCGCGGCGGCTCGGCCGCATCCGCCAGCGCCGAGGCCCCGGCCGGCGTCGGGTCCGCCAGATAGGCGGCGGCGGCGGCTTTCAACGCCTCGGCGTCAGGCAGGAAGCCCCCGGCAAGGAAGCGGCAGAACTCCAGCCGGCCGGCGGCATCCAGCCCCTCCACCACGCGCAGCAACTCGCGGGCGAGCGCGGCGCCGGAGGCCTCGCCGCGGCCGGACAGCAGCGCAGCCGCGAGTTGCCGCGCCCGCTCCACCGGGGCGATCGTGGTCGCCGGAACATCGGCAAACGCGCGGCCCCGATCGGCGATTGAGGACCACAGGCGCTCGATCCAGGCGAGTGGGCGCAGGGCGGTTGTCGCTTCGGGCATGGGGGGGTCCTTTGTTGCGCTGCGTCATTTGGAAGGGCGAGTGCGGGAAGGCAAGCGGTTCTTTTTTGAAAAAAAGAGTCAAAAAAGCTCTATTCGTTGGAGTTGGTGTCGGCTTTCCATCATTTTAGTTGCTAAAACAGAACGAAAAGAATGTGCTTCGCCGTTCGTGATTTCAGGCTCCGACTTCGTCGTTCACGCAGGGCGATTGCTGGGGGCTGGTCATGCTCGACGCATTTCGGGTTCGGCGCGAAATACGGCACCACACGGGGGCGCAGCGGCGCGACAACGTGCGCCCCGTCAGCTCGGGCGCCGGTGAAACCTGGGGCGGGATTTCGGGTGCGCATTGCCGCTGACGGCGCCTGCGGGCGGGACGCGCGACGGGGGGCGCGGCGGGGCGCGCGCGATTGCTCCTCGATGATTTCACCCGCGGCGATGCGGTCCAGCAGGGCGGCAAAGCGGCGCAGCACCTCCTCCGCATAGGCGCAGAACGCCCGTTCGGCGGCCGAAAGACCGAACAAGAAACGCAGAGCGCGGCCGAAAATCGACGCGAGTCCGGCGGCCAGCGCAGCCACATGGATGGCGACGCCGGCGGCGGTGGCTCGGAGATCATCGGTGAGGGCGGGATTGCTCATGCATGTGTTCCTAGCACCGCGGAATTCGCGCCACAAGGGTAAATTTGCCTTGTTTGCAGATTTTTTAACCGAATATAGGATTGATATGCTTGAAATGTCGCTCCTCGGCCACCTACCTAGGACAACGACACCTCTTTTGCGTTGGATGCGATGCGGCCTCGCGCGGTTCAGAGGGGCACGGCCGGTGCATGGGCACATAGTTCAACACATAGCGCCTCAGGCTGGCGCCGCACTCGGCGTCGTCTGCCATCCATCGATGACCACACCGGGATTTTTGAGCGCGATGCGCCGGCGGCCAGGGTGAACTCGATGACCACCCGCCCAGCCGAAGCCGCGGCGAGCCAGGACTTCGTCTGATGCCATAGCTGCTCGTCGGATGCCTGCGACTCCGCACCCGTGGCGCCATCAGGTACTGGGCCGGGCAGAATGAGGATGGTGGCGACACCATCCAGCGAAGTCTCCGGAAGTTGGCTGAATCCCGCGATTGTCGCGGCGCGAGGCGGCTGCGCGTACCCTATGCCTTCCCGCGGGACCAGTCCGTGGCGAAGGTAACCGCCAGAGCCATCAGGACTGGCGATCAGGACCCGGCCCCTCGGCAGCATCGCCGCCGCGGTTCGTCCCGCACTCTGGGGTGAGAGCGCGAAGCCAAACGGAGGAGAGTTTTTTGCTTCTTTTTTTCCAAAAAAGAAGCGCTTCCTTCCCTACCCTTCCTTCCCAGCAGGCGCGTTTTCGCTGGCCGGCTTCGGCGCGGCCGGCACCGGCTGGGGTGGGCGGCGGCGGGGGGCGGTGGCGTCGGAGATGACGTCGAAATCGAAATCGCTCATGGGTATGCCTCTCTGGTTGATGAGGCCGCCCGCCTTGGCGATCGATGGTTTACTGGGAACGCACGAGACCAGAAACACGAAAGCCGCCTTGGTGGGGCGGCTTCGGATGATCTGCGTGTGGGACGCGACTTCCTAGACCGCCGGGAGATACCAGCGGTAACTAAATCGCGCAGACATGGTGCGAACCTGTGCCATGAGGGGAGCCTAGGCGCGGGATGGTTCAGGCGTCAATCAGGCCTTCCATGACGGGGACGCAACTCCCCCCCACGCGAATGGCGGTCACCGAGCCGGCGGATTTGTCGGCTTCGACGAGGAGGAGGCTGGGGCGGCCCATTTCGACGCCTTGGCGGATTTTCCACTTGTAGGTGTGGTCCGGTTCTGCGGCGAGATCGGCGAGGAGGGCGGCGAGGGCGCCGTTGGCGCTGCCGGTGGCGGGGTCTTCGCGGACGTCGGGCACGGCGAAGAGCATGCGGTCATTGATGACGCCGCGGCCGGAGCGGACATAGGCGAGGATTTTGCTGGTGCCGTCGACGGGCAGATAGATCGCGAAGGCGGCGGCATCGGGGCGGATGCGGGACAGCGCCTCGAGTTTGCGCAGCTCGGCGATGATGAAGCCGGTGCCGACACCGGCCACCATCGGGGCGTGGCGGTCGGTGGCGACGTCGTCCTCGGAAAGGCCGAGGCAGGCGGCGATGGCTTCGGGGGAGACCGGGCTGCCGCGGGAGAGCCCCTGGGGAGCGGTGAGTTCGGCGCCGATGATGTCGCCGCCTTTGTGGAGGATGCGGACCGGGACCAGGCCGGCGGCTTCCTCGAAGAGGAGGTGGGGGGGGACCTCGCGATCGAACACGCGGCCGATGCGGGCCAGCGCGTAGGCGGTGCCGACATTGGGGTGGCCGGCGAAGGGGAGCTCCTCGTTGGGCGTGAAGATGCGGACATGGGCGGTGTGGGCGGGGTCCGCCGGCGGGAGGACGAAGGTGGTCTCGGAGTAGTTGAACTCGCGGGCGATGGCCTGCATGGCGGCGCTGTCGAGCCCTTCGGCATCGAGCACGACGGCGAGCGGGTTGCCGCCGAATTTCGTCTCGGTGAACACATCGACGGTGACGTAGCGGCGTTTCATCGTGCCCCTCCAGGGTGAGCCAGACCGGGCGCGGTGCCCGGCAGCGTTGCGTAGCCTGCCGTGGGGACACGGGCAACCTCGGCCGCCGGGGATGTCACCGGCGGCCGAGGGGTGGTCAAACCGCCCTGGGGTTTACGGGCAGTCGGGTTTGTTGACGCCGCTGGCGGCGGCGAGGGTGATTTTCTGGTTGTTGTTGAATTCTACCGCGGCCTGCTTCTGGCGGTCGTTGAATTCGCCGAGGGCGATCTTCTGACGGTCCTCGAACTCGCCCTGGGAGAGTTTTTCGGCCGAGGCGGAGGAGTTGCGCTGGCGGCTGATGAATTCGGACTGGGCGACGCGCTGGTGTTCGTCGAACTCGGCCTGGGCGAGCTTCTTCTGGGTTTCGGTGACGTTTTCACGCTGCGCCATGATGAGGCCCTTGGGCACGCAATCGGGGGCGACGGGCGGCGTGGTCTGGGCGGTGGTCTGGGCGATGGCGGGGGCCGCCACGGCGGCAAGAATGGTTGCGGCGAGAAGGAGGGAGCGGAGAGTCATGATTCAAATTCCTAATGGACACATGATCAGGGTCGGGCCGTCCGGACAACACCGATGGGTGCGGCGCGATGGATGTCGCGGCGCGGAAAATCGGGGTTGCCGTCAGCTCAGACGTTACATGGCCAGGAAAAGAACCGGTTCAATAACGGGAGGTATAAGTACTCATTGGCGGCGCAGGGTCATGTTGACTCGGCCTGGTCGTCCTGCTGCATGGCGGCGCGCATGAGGAATTTCTGGATCTTGCCTGTGACCGTCATGGGAAATTCGTTAACGAATCGGATGTAGCGCGGTACTTTGTAATGGGCGATCTGGCCGCGGCAGAACTCTTTGACGTCCTGCTCGGTCAGGGTTTCGCCGTCGCGCAGCTTGATCCAGACGGCGATTTCTTCGCCGTATTTGGAGTCGGGGACGCCGAAGACCTGGGCGTCGGAGATTTTCGGGTTGCGGTAGAGGAATTCCTCGACTTCGCGCGGATAGACGTTCTCGCCGCCGCGGATGATCATGTCCTTGATGCGGCCAACGATGGCGCAGTAACCCTCTTCGTCGATGGTGGCGAGGTCTCCGGTGTGCATCCAGCGGGCCTTGTCGATGGCTTCGGCGGTGCGGAGTTCGTCATCCCAATAGCCCCGCATCACGGAGTAGCCGCGGGTGCAGAGTTCGCCGGGGGTGCCGGTGGGGACGACGCGGCCTTCGGCGTCAACGATCTTGGATTCGATATGTGGATGGATGCGCCCGACGGTGGCGACGCGGCGCTCCAGTGGGTCATCGAGCGTGGTCTGGAAGGAGACCGGGGAGGTCTCGGTCATGCCGTAGGCGATGGTGATGTCGCTGAGGTGCATGAGGGCGATGGCGCGGCGCATCACCTCGATCGGGCAGGGCGACCCGGCCATGATGCCGGTGCGTAGGGTGGAAAGGTCGAACTCAGCGAATCGGGGATGGTCCATCTGGGCGATGAACATGGTGGGGACGCCGTAGAGGGCGGTGCAGCGTTCGGCGGCGACGGTCTCCAGGGTGGCCAGCGGATCGAACCCCTCGCCGGGGAAGACCATGGTGGAGCCGTGGGTGAGGCAGCCGAGCACGCCCATGACCATGCCGAAGCAGTGATAGAGGGGGACGGGGATGCACAGGCGGTCCGCGGGGCCGAGCTTCATGGTCTCGGCGGTGAAGAAGCCGTTGTTGAGGAGGTTGTGGTGGGGGAGGGTGGCGCCTTTCGGGGCGCCTGTCGTGCCGGAGGTGAACTGGATGTTGATGGGGTCATCGAATTGCAGGCGGCCGGCGAGGGCGGCGACTTCGGCGCGGGAGGTGGCGGTGGCGAGGTCCGCCACCTCGGCAAAGGGGAGCGCCCCCGGGATGGTGCGGGCGCCAATTTGGATGACCAGGCGGAGGCTGGGGATTTTCGGGGATTCAAGGTGGCCGGGGACGCAGGTGTTCAATTCCGGGCACAGCGTGGTGAGCATCCCCGCGTAGTCGCTGGTTTTGAAAGCGGTGGCGGTGACGAGCGCGCGGCAGACGACCTTGTTGAGGGCGTATTCCAGCTCGGACAGGCGATAGGCCGGGTTGATGTTGACCAGGATAAGCCCGGCCTTGGCGGTGGCGAACTGGGTGACCACCCATTCCGCGTTGTTGGGGGACCAGATGCCGATGCGCTCGCCGGGCTTGAGGCCGAGGCTGACCAGGCCGGCGGCCATGGCGTCGACGCGCTCGGCGAGGTCCCGCCAGGTCCAGCGGACGCCCTGGGCGGGGGCGACGAGGGCCTCGCGGTCGGCGTGACGGGCGACGACGCCGTCGAAATAGGCGCCGATGGTTTCGCCGATGAGCGGCACGGTGGACGTGCCGCTGACGTAGCTCATGGACAGGTTCGACATCTTTGGACCTCCTCGCCTTGCCCGCATGGTACTGCGCCGGCGCGGGGACGGGAAGCGCTGGCTGGACTATCCCCGCGGGGTGGCACAAATTGACTACCAAAGGCGGCTTGAGGAGATTCGTTTTCTCAACGCCGGGATGAAACGCCTCAGAGAAGCGGCCGCGTTGCCGCCAGAGCGAGCATGAACAGCATCTTTTCGCCCACCGAAGCCATCGACCTCTCGCCGCAAGTCTCCGACGAGGTCAAGTTCACCACCTGCTACATGTGCGCCTGCCGCTGCGGCATCAAGGTGCACCTCAAGGGCGGCCAGGTGCGCTACATCCAGGGCAACCCGAACCACCCCGTGAACAAGGGCGTGCTGTGCGGCAAGGGCTCGGCCGGCATTATGCAGCACTACTCGCCGGCGCGGCTGACCAAGCCGCTGCTGCGGGTGGGCGAGCGCGGCGCCGGTGAGTTCAAGGAAATCGAGTGGGACGAGGCGCTCGGCATCGCGACGAAGTGGCTGGGCGATGTGCGTAGCAGTGACCCCAAGAAGCTCGCCTTCTTCACCGGGCGCGACCAGAGCCAGTCCTTCACCGGCTGGTGGGCCAAGCAGTTCGGCACCCCCAACTTCGCCGCTCATGGCGGGTTCTGCTCGGTGAACATGGCGGCCGGCGGGCTTTACACCATCGGCGGCAGCTTCTGGGAATTCGGCGAGCCCGACTGGGAGCGCGCCAAGTATTTCCTCATGCTCGGCGTGGCTGAGGATCATGATTCCAACCCGATCAAGGCCGGCCTCGCCGCGATGAAGCAGCGCGGCGC
>CAIWAJ010000515.1:0-2948 GCA_903910565.1 uncultured Rhodospirillales bacterium | reverse complement strand
AGAGCCGTGGCGGCCTGCGGCGCGGGTGTGGTAATTCTCTTCATGGCGTTGCTCTCCTTTGAGGATTCGACACCCCGAGCCTAACGGCTCAAGGCGGGCAACGCCGACCAACCTATTTCAACATCGGGCGGGACATCCCCGCCCGATCAGCGCCAGGCCGATGGCGCCATGCACCGCCTTCATCGCCAGCGGATCGGCGGTAAAGCGTGTCACCGGCATCAGCAGCGCGTGCCACAGGCCGGGGTGACCGTCGACGTGCAGCGCGCGGAACAGGTCAAGCGGAGTATTGGCGGTGCGGGCGATCATCCAGGCCAGCAATTCGTCTCGCCAGGGGGTGTGGTGGGTTAGGTTGGCGAGGTATAGGGCCGCGAAAGCGATAGGAAGGAAGCGCTTCTTTTTTGAAAAAAAGAAGCAAAAAACTTTTATTCGTTTAAGGGCAAAAGGTTGCATGAAGTTATTGGTAAAACGGAACAATTAGGGCGTGCATCTCCTGGGATGGCGAGACGCGATTTTTGAAATTTTCGGGCTTCGCCGGGTGGAGGCGGGTTGAGTTCGGGGGATCGGAGGGCGCGCGAAGCGGTGAGGGCGCGCGGGGGCGGCGTGTCCGGCGCCGTGGCGCGGGGCGTGCGCGGGGCGCGTGCGGCAATGAGGGTGCGGGCGGAGTCCGGGTGGGGGCGGCGCGCGCGCATTTTGGGCGGGGTTGCGATTTTGCCGGCGGCCTCGCGCTCCAGCAGGGCGGCAACCTGCGTCATGGTGCGTTCGACGTAGTTCCAGAACTCGGCCTCCTCGCGCCGCATCGCCGCGCCGGGCAGAATCCGCCCGAACAGCGTGGCGAACCACAGCGCGATGGCGCCGAGTCGCCGCGCCGTTTCGGCGATGCGCAGGAGGGGGGAGAGGGCGGGGTTGTTCATGGCGCGGTTATAGCGCGGGGGAGGCTGAATGTCAATTAAAAAAATTTGTAAGTTAGCATAGTTTTCTAGTCCATACCTTTTTCGTACCGCTCGGCCCCCTCGTCGGGGGAGTACGCCAACGGCAAGGGAGAGCGCTTTCGCGGATCGAAGGCGATCCGCTGCCGCTTACCTCGCCGCTTCGCTGCGCTACGCGTCAGGGTTCTTTTTGTTCACAAAAAGAACGCCTTACCCCCTTTACGAAACACGACCATCGCCTTTCAGATGTCTGCCCCATCGTGGGTTGCAGCCCCCTGGATTGCTTCGCTTCGCTCGCAATGACGAGAGAATAGAGTTATAAGAATCAATTGGTTACGACGCTCGGCCGCCTTTCGGCGGTGCGGACGGGCAGGCGGGCGGCGGTGAGGTCGGCGAAAATCGCGGGGTGGGCGAGGCCGAGGCGGGCGAGGGGGACGAGGGCGGTGTTGGCGAGCACGCCGAACCCGTAGACGATGCTGCGGCGCAGGCCGATGGAGGAGGCTTCCGGGAAGTAGCGGGTGGGGCAGGAGATTTCGCCGATCCTGAGGCGGAAATAGATGGCTTGGGCGAGCATCTGGTTGTCGAACACGAAGTCTTCGGAGTTGGCCATGAGCGGCAGGCGCAGCAGGGCGGAGCGGCTCCAGGCGCGGTAGCCGGTGTGGTATTCCGAGAGTTTCTGGCCGCCGAGCAGGTTCTGCCCGAGGGTCAGCACCCGGTTGGCGAGGTATTTCCACCAGGGCATGCCGCCCTTGAGCGCGCCGCCGCCGAGAATGCGGGAGCCAAGCACGACATCGAACTCGCCCGACGCGATCATCGAGGCCATGGCGGGGACCAGGCGGGGGGAATACTGGTAGTCCGGGTGGAGCATCACCACGATATCGGCGCCCCTGGCGATGGCGGCTTCGTAGCAGGTCTTCTGGTTGCCGCCGTAGCCGCGGTTGCGGTCGTGGCGGATGGTGTGGATGCCGAGGCGGCGGGCGAGGGCAACCGTCTCGTCGGTGCTTGCGTCATCGGTGAGGATGATGTCGTCGACCAGGTCTTTCGGGATGTCGGCGTAGGTGCGCGTGAGGGTGCGGGCCGCGTTGTAGGCGGGGAGCACGACGGCGATGCGTTTGCCGTCGATCATTTGGGGGCGCCGTTAAAAGAAAGCGCTTCTTTTTTGAAAAAAAGAAGCAAAAAATTTTTTATCCGTTGGCTGCGCGGTTGACCGGGTAGGGTATCGGCTTCTGTGCGGTTGCTCTGGATCGCCGCGGCTGCACCTCGCGATGACGAGTGGTGGTCGGCTGCCGGGGTTGCAACTGCACGAAGTGGAATAGAAGTTTTTTGGTTCTTTTTTTCAAAAAAGAACCGCTTGCTTCCTTCGTCCCAGCGATGAGCGCCCGCGTGCATGGCCCGACTCTGTGCGGGGCGCCTGTTCGCGGCAAAGTATCAATGCGTTAATCGGTGGGATCGCGGCGAATTAACGACTGGGGGTCCAAACGTAGAGCACGTCGGGCTCGTGTTCCTCGTTGTCGCTGCCGTCGGTGAGGTGGTCAACGGTGAAGCCCTGGCGTTCGTAGAAGGCGCGGGCGCGGGCGTTGGATTGGAAGGTCCAGAGGCGCAGGCCGGTGGGGCGGGCGGCTTTGGCGTGGGTGAGCAGGCGGGCGCCGAGGCCTTGGCGCCAGGAGAGCGGGTGGATGAAGAGGTGGTCGACCCATTCTTCGTGGGTGGCGATGTAGCCGTGGAGGGTGAGCCCGTCGACGGCGACGGTCATGCCGCCATGGGGGATGAGGTGGTGGCGGATCCAGGCGCGCACCTCGTCATCGGTGTGTGCCCATTTGACGTTGGGGGAGGCGGCCTGGCGGGCGGTGAGGTAGACCTCCGCCACCGCGCCGGCGTCGGCCGCGGTGGCGGGGCGGAGCATCATCCGACGCGGTTCTGCACGAGGTCGGTGACCACGCCGGGATCGGCCAGCGTGGTGGTATCGCCGAGGCTGTCGGTTTCGTTGGCGGCGATTTTGCGGAGGATGCGGCGCATGATCTT
>CAIWAJ010000514.1:0-1881 GCA_903910565.1 uncultured Rhodospirillales bacterium | reverse complement strand
CGGAGGAACACGTAGTCCTGCCCGCGCACCGCGCCATCGGCCACCGCTTCCAGCAGCCCGGCGACCGCCTTGCCATGCGAGACGGCGCGGAACTTCGGCCCCTCGCTGACGGATTGCCAGAAGGCGCCGAGATCGGGCGCCAGTTCGCGGCGGCGTGAGGTGCCGGTGAACAGCCCGTCGCTGCCTGGCGCGATTTCGCCAACCGCCTCAAGCCGCGCCAGTACCTCGGCGCGGCCGGCGCGCACGGCGGCGGGGTCGATCACGCCGCGGAGAAAGAGGTAGCCGTCTTCGGCCAGCCGCGCCCGCAGCGCCGGCCCGTCCCCGAGCAACGCTCCGGACTCCGTCAACTCGCCCAGCAGCGCGTCCGGCACCGCCTGACCCTTCACCTGCGCCCGGCTCATCCTGCTTCCTCCCGCGCGTTTCCGGAGAGACTAGCGAATGATCGGCCGCGGCGAAATCCACCGCCGAGGCGCTTTTCCGCAGCCTCGACAATCGCCATATAATGCGCGCGGTTATTGTAGCGTCACCCATTTGCAGGAGGTGCCCATGCGGCACGCATTCATCATCGCCCTCGCCCTCACGGTCACGATTGCCGGCCCGGCGATGGCGCAGCCCGCCGCCAATGCCGGAATTGCCGCGCAGCAGGGCTCCCAGGCCAGCGCCCTTGCCAGCGGCAGCGCCGCGCACGCGCTCGCGGCCTCCGGACAGGTCGCGCTCGGCGCCTCCTCGGTGCCGCTGAAAGCGAGCCAGGGCGTGGCCGCCTCGGCCGGTGCAGCCAGCGGAGCGGCCGCCAACGCCTCCGCCCAGGCCGCCTCCGCCCGCCCCGGCGCACCGCTGCCGGTGACCGACCAGACCATCACCATCATATCGCCCGACCAGGCGCTGAAGGCCAAGCCATGAGGCGCCTGATCGCGGCCGCACTCGGCGCGTTCCTGTGGACGGCCCCGGCCAGCGCCGCCGGCCTGAGCGGCGCCAGCACCAGCCCCACCGAGGTCGCGCACTTCACGCCGGCGGAGATCATCGGTTTCGCCAAGAAGGTGGAGCGCGCGATCGCCGCCAAGGGCGCCCGGGTAGCGATCGTCGGCCGCGTCGGCGTGCCGCCGGCCGACCTGCCGGAGGGGATGCACTTCTCCCATGTCGGCTTCGCCGTCTACTCGCAGATCACCCTGGCCGACGGCAAGAAAGTGCCGGGCTACGCGATGTACAACCTCTACCAGGATGACGCGAAGCCCGACGTCTCCAGCCTCGTGCAGGATTATCCGGCCGATTTCTTCGCCGCCGTCGCCAAGCTCGAGGCCGGGATTATCATTCCCTCCGAGGAGTTGCAGACCCGCATCCTCGATGTCATCGGCTCGCCCACCTACAAGGCGCTGCACGACCCGCACTACTCCATCATCGCCAACCCCTACACCCTGGGCCGGCAGAACTGCACCGAATTCGTGCTCGACGTGGTGAACGCCGCGATCTACCGCACCGGGGATATCCAGAAAATCAAGGCCGCCGAGCGCGCCTACTTCACCGCCCAGCCCATCAACATCAACCCGTTCAAGCTGCTGCTGGGCTCGATGTTCACCGCGGGGGTTTCGATGTCCGACCAGGAGGCCGATAAGCCGCCGGTGAACGCGACGTTCGAGCGCATCAGCGATTATCTGACGAAATACGACGCGGGATCGCAGACGCAGATTCTTTTGCCCTGAACACGGCTTCCCGCAAGCGCGCACCGGGGTCTAAGCTCAGGGCACGCATTCGGAGAAGTGATCATGCCTGACGCCGCCACGCTCGCCGCCCTCGAAAAAGCCGTCGAGCAGAACTGGGACAAGCAGGTCGCCTGGTTGCAGAACCTGGTTCGCTTCCCCTCCCGCCGCGGCAAGGAGGGCCCGT
>CAIWAJ010000513.1:0-5096 GCA_903910565.1 uncultured Rhodospirillales bacterium | reverse complement strand
GCCGCCATTGCGCCCAGGCCACGGCGCGCGCGCGCTCGGGCCGCAGGCGAAAATCGAGGCTGGGTTCGAAGCGCGCGAACAGTTCGAGCGTGTTCGGCATCGCCAGCGCGATGGCCCAGGCCAGCCCCAGCAGGCCCCATGTCAGCACGAATCCCGCGCCGCCCTCCCCGCCGGCGGCGGCCCGCAGGCCGAGCATGGATGGCAGGCCACCCAGCCGCGCGAGCACCGCGTTGGGCAACGTCATGCCATGGGCGCCGAACATGCCGGCGAGCACCCGAATGGCGGCGGCGATATCGGGGGCGCGGAAAAACACCTCGACGAGGATCACGAACAGGATCGTCACCGGCCAGGCCCAGTAGCGGACCGGCCAGGCTTGCGCCCATGCCTTGGGCGTCCACAGGCGCCAGGCGTGATTGACCACCAGTCCACCGCCATGCAGCAGGCCGAAGACGAGAAACTGGTAACCGGCCCCGTGCCACAGGCCGGAGACGAACATCGTCACTACGGTTGGCAGGGCGACCAGGGCCATGAACGTCCCGAGCGTGGTGCGCCGCCCCGCCATCACGGGCGCGCCGCGCGCCAGGCGGCGGCGCGACATCATCAGCGCGATCGGCGAAAACACATAGGCGGTCAGGAAGCGCGTCAGCGTCATGTGCCAGCGGGACCAGTAGTCGATGATGCTGTCCGCCTTCAGCGGCGAGTTGAAGTTGCCGGGCAGGCGGATGCCCACCAGCCTCGCGGTGCCGATCGCCATGTCGCTGTAGCCCGAGAAGTCGAAATACAGCTGCACCATATAGCCGAGCGCCGCCGCCCAGGCATCGAGCAGCGCGGGATGCCCGCCATCGGCGACGGCGGACCAGATCGGCGCGATCTGCGCCGCGATCGGGTCGGCGATCACCAGCTTCTTGAACAGGCCGGCGAAGAACAGGCCGAACCCCGCCACGCCGTTGCCCCACGACCATTTGCCGTCGATCGCCTTGAATTGCGGCATCAATTCGCGGAAATGCACGATCGGGCCGGAAATCAGCGGCGGGAAGAACAGCACGAACAGCACGTAGTCCCGCAGGCCGACCTGCTGCACCCGCCCGGCCCTGGCATCGACCAGCAGCGCGATTTTCTGGAACGTGATGAAGGACACGCCGAGCGGCAGGATGACGGATTGCACGGCGAAACCGGTGCCGAGCACGTCATTGGAGACGATGGCGAGGAAAGCGATGTATTTGAAATAGCCGATGAAACAGATATTGAACGCGATCGCAGCCCAGAACACCGCCTCCGCCGTGCGTGGCCGGCGCTCCTGCCTGCGGATGATGAAATCGGCAGCCACATAGTTGAGCACGATCGACGGCGCGATCAGCAGCACGTTGAGCGGTCGCCACCAGCCGTAGAAGAACAGCGACGCCAGTATCAGCCACAGGAACGCCCGGGAGACACTGCGCAACGATAGCGCATGGAACAGCGCGACCGTGACGGGGAGGAAGGCGAAGATGAAGATCGGTGAATTGAACAGCACCGTGCCTACTCCAGATCGTGCCTAATCCGTTTGGCGCCGCCCTCGCGCGCCGGCGTCACCCACCGGTCTTGGCGGCGATCAGCGCGGCGAGATCACCGACATTGCCGAGCGATTCGATCTCCGCGGTCTTGAACTTGATCCCGAAGGCCTGCTCGACCGCCACCACCAGGGTGATGTGATTGACCGAATCCCAGCCATCGACATCCTCCGCGGTGGATGCGCGGGTGATCACGATGTCCTCGTCGTCGAAAATATTGCGGAACAGCTCGGTCAGCTTCGTCAGGATGGGGTCGTCGGTCATGCAGTCTCAGCCTCGGCAATCTGGATGTGGTGGGGAAGCGGCGCATAGCCATCGAGATCGAGCCGCCACAGCGTTTCGCTACCCTCGGCCCCGGTGGGCTTAAAGCCGAGCCGGGCGTAGTGCTCAGCGACCATGCCATTCTTGGCGCTCGGCCGATAGCGGCCGCGCAGCGCGCCCGCACCGAGCCGGGCCGCCCGCGCGGCGACCAGGTTCAGCGTGAGCTGCTCCACGCCGCGGCCAAGCACCCGGCAGCTCATCAGCCAGGTGTCGATTTCGAGCTCAGACCCGCCCGCCTCGCCCGGCCGGGCGATCACAAGGGCGATGATCCCGTTGTCGCCGAACCGGTCGAGCAGTCTGACCTGCAGCGTCAGCACGCCGGGGTCCCGCATCGCCGCCTCGACTTCGGAATCGGTGTACCGCCGCGTGGTGAGGTTGAACTGGTTGGTCTTGTTGATCAGCTGCACGACGCGGGTGCGATCAATCTCGCTGAACGGGCCGCATTGCGCCGACATCGCGAGCGAGCTGAGATATCCCTCCATGTCGGACGCGCTTTCGCGCAGCGTCTGGCGGGCGAGATTGTCCTGATACTGCCGGCCACGGGCGAAGTCCTCCGCGCTCAGCGCGACCGCCTCGAAATACCCTCCCCGGGCAATCGTCGACGCGAACAGGGCTGGCTCCTCCGGCAGTTCGGGCACCGCGACCATCGGCAGTTCGCGCCGCACGATCGCCCGCTCGGCCGGGTTGTCGTCGGCGAAGACCAGCGCGTCCAGCCCGATGTTCAGCTCAGCCGCGATCTGCCGCAGGTTATGCGCCTTGTCGCTCCAATTGGCGACGAAACTGGCAATATCGTCGCGCTTCAGCACCATCTCGGTGTGCCGCTCGAACGGCTCCAGCGCGTTGGCCAGGTCGTTCTTGGAACACACCGCGAGGATCACCCCGCGCGACGCGAGGGATTTGACGTAGGACTGGAACGCCCAATGGGCCT
Source organism: uncultured Rhodospirillales bacterium (assembly GCA_903910565.1). Taxonomy (GTDB): domain Bacteria; phylum Pseudomonadota; class Alphaproteobacteria; order Acetobacterales; family Acetobacteraceae; genus CAIYPH01. Next base: position 2,297 of record CAIWAJ010000513.1, on the reverse strand, counting down.
CGCCGAGCGCGCTCCCTTGTCCCAACGCGATGCCCTGTAGCCCGTCATCGCCGATCACGCCGCCCCACAGCGTATTGTCCAGGTCCAGCACGAGCGCCTTTCGCGAGCGCCCCTGCCAGGCCGCGAGCAGGCGGCCGACGAGGTCGCCGTAGACCGGCGCGGCCGCGGGATGGATGTCCTGTTTGGCGCGGTGCCACAGCATCGGGTCATGCCAGGCGCTCAGCCCGTCCTGCGCCGCCCAGGTGTCGACCGCGAGCAGCGCGACCCCTTCGGCGTCAGCCAGCGTGCGCAGCCGTGCATTGAAGGCGGCGATAATACTGGCGGGGGAGCCGGGCATCCGGTGCTCGTTCTGCCCCAGCAGACCCGGCGCGACCGGTAGCAGCGCCTGCTGGATCACCCGCGCGCCCATCTCCGCACGCGCGATGCGCCACAGGGCGACGAGTTGCGCGCACACCCCATCGAGCCAGCCGGATACCGCGGCGACATCGCTCGACGGGTCGAGTCGGCCGACGACATGCGCCGCATCCAGCGCCAGCAGCAGCGTATCGGGCTGGGTTTCCCGCAGCGGACTGCGCGGGTTCATCAGATCGGCCGTGTATTGCCCGTAGTCGCCGGCCACGATCTCGACATACAGCCCGCGCCGCAGGCCCCCGACCCGAATGCCGGCCTGCAGGTGATCGAGTGTCGAGGAGCCGATCAGCGCAAGCCGCACCGGCCGGGTTGCCAGGAATGCGGGGGGCGCGGGAAACAGCTTGCGCAGGCGCCGATCGAGCTGGGTGGTCTGCGACAGGTCGAGCGCGTGGTTGGCCAGCTGAACCAGGATGTCCCAGGTCTCGGGCGAGGCGGCATCCGGGAGCCGGCGCACGGCACCTGGCCAGTCGTCGGCCGCCGGCAGCCAGGACAGGGCGGGGGAGGCGATCATCGAGGGCGCATGAACCTGTTCCGGGTTGATTTACGTTTAGCAGGATACCCACCGCCGCGCCACTCGCCGCAATGATTGGCAGAAGCGGCCGGCCCCCTGTCCCGCTGGCGTGGAATCGTGTGTATTGCTCGCCAATAAATTCAATCAGGCGCATTCAGACAATCATGATCAGACCTCCCTTGCCACCGGCGATGTCCCGGCCGGCACTGCCCCCGCTGCTGATCGCGTCGCTGGCGATGCTGACCGCCTTCGCGCCGATGTCGATCGACATGTATCTGCCGGCCTTCCCGACCATCCGCGCCGAATTCGCCTCTTCCGCCTCGCAGGTGCAGCTGAGCCTCTCCGCCTTCATGCTGGCCTTCGGCTTCGGCCAAATCGTCTACGGCCCGCTCGGTGATTATTTCGGCCGCCGCCCGGTGCTGATCGCCGGGATCGTGCTCTACATCGCGGTCAGCGTCCTGTGCCTGCTCGCGCAATCGGCGCCGCAGCTCATCCTGCTGCGCTTCATCCAGGGCCTCGCCGCCTGCGCGCCGCCGGTGATGGCGCGCACCATGGTGCGGGACCTCGCGGAGCGCGACCAGGCAGCGCAGGTGATGTCGATCCTGATGGCCTCGTCGTCCATGGCGCCGATGCTGGCGCCGCTGATCGGCAGCCAGGTGATGTTTTTCTTCGGCTGGCGGGCAATCTTCACCACGCTCGCGATCTTTGGCGCGCTGTCGCTGGGCATGGCGCTGCTGGTGACCCGCGAGACCCTACGGCCGGAGCATCGCGGCCCGCTTGCCTTCGGCGGCATCATCGCCCGCTTCGCCGAATTGCTGCGCTCCGGCGTTTTCATGGGCTATGCGCTGACCACCGGCTTCCTGTTCGGCGCGATGTTCTCCTTCATCTCGTTGTCCTCCTTCGTGCTGATCGGCATCTACGGCCTGGCGCCGGCGACCTACTCCTTCGTGTTCGGCGCCACCGTCATCACCATGACCATCGGCGCCTCGATCAACAGCCGGCTTACACGCCGTGTGGGGGCGGAAGTGATGCTGCGCCGCGCCACCTGGGCGCCGCTGATCGCCGGCTGCGGGCTGATCGTCTGCGGCATCATCGAATCCACCACCGGGGCGCTCGGCTGGTTCCCCTTCGTGCTGCTGGCCACCGGGCTGATCGGCGGCATGAGCTTCGTCGCCCCCAACGCCACCGCCTGCGCCCTGCAGCGCTATCCGCACATGGCCGGCACCGCCTCCTCTCTGCTCGGCGTCATCCAGTTCGGCAGCGGGGCGGCATTTGGCGCAATTGCGGGTGCCCTTTTGAACCAGACGGTACTCCCGATGGCCCTGTTCATGGGTGCCGGAGGAATCGCGAGCTTCGTGGTCTACCGGCTGCTGGT
>CAIWAJ010000512.1:0-1670 GCA_903910565.1 uncultured Rhodospirillales bacterium | reverse complement strand
GCCGCGCGGATAGGACCAGCACACCACGGCGAGGCCGGCCTGCTTGGCCTCCTCGGCGAGTTCGCGCAGCTCTTCCATCTGGTCGAACGCGTATTCGCTGCCGGGATAGATGGTGAAGCCGATCGCCGAGCAACCCAGCCGGAGCGCATCATTGACGCTGGCGGTGACCGCCTGGTCCTTGGTGGTGGCGAGGCTGTTCGACGAGTTCATCTTCAGGATCGTCGGGATCGCGCCGGCATAGGTGCTGGCGCCGGCCTCGATCATGCCAAGCGGCGCGGCATAGGCCGAAAGCCCGGCCTCGATCGCGAGCTGGAAATGATAATGCGGGTCATAGGCCGGGGGGTTGGGCGCGAAGGAACGGGCCGGGCCATGCTCGAAACCCTGATCGACCGGGAGGATCACCAGCTTGCCGGTGCCGCCGAGCTTGCCCTCCATGAGGATGCGGGCAAGATTGCCCTTGGTCCCCGGATTGTCACTCTCGTAGTTGTCGAGAATTTTCTTCACGCGTTGGGTGATGCGCATGGGCGTCCTCTTTGCTCCGGGAATCCGTCCGCGCGTACTACCGCAGCGACGGGTCGATGTCACGTTGCAGCCATTCGGCGAGGCGATATGCCGCGCCGGGCTGCGCGAGATCGAGAGAAGGGGGACGATGTGGCAATACGATGGCAGCCTGTTCGCGCGCCACCGCGGCCACGGCGGCGAAGACAGGACAGGTATTGTCGAGAATAATGCCCGGAAGGCGGATCCTGAGGGCGGCCATCGCCGCACCGGGCGCGTCCGCACAGTCCAGCAGGCTCGCGACCTGCCGAGCGGACTCGGCACTGGCCAGCCCGATCAGTGCGCTCCACCAGCCCGCCCCCGCATACAGCCCGGCGGCGGGGCCAGAGACGAGCGTGACCGGTAGCCCTGGCTCCAACGCCATGCGTGCGTGTGCAATCCCGTGAACTGTGACCGGCGGCGGTAACAACATGCTTGACGTTCAACCGCCTGGGGGCTTGAAACGCAATAACACTCATGGAGCGCGGAGGCGCAGATGTCAGGCAGCCACGATCCGTCCGGCGATAGCGCCTCCGAGGAAGCAGCGGCGGCGCGTCTTGAGCAAGCCCTGGAGCGGATCGCCGCTTTAACGGGCCGCGTGCCGACGATGCCGGAGGGTGAAAATCTGCGCGACATCGCCGACAAGCTGGACGACTTGATCGCAAGGTTGCGCGCCGGGCTCGGCGCGGATCAGGGCTAGGAGGATCGCGCGTGGCGCAGGTAACGGTTAAAATCAATGGCTTTTCCTACACAGTTGGCTGCGAGGATGGGCAGGAGGCACATCTGACGGCGATGGCGGAGCAGGTCGAGAGCCGCATCGCCAGCATCAAGGCGCTCGGCGGCAGCGCAAGCGAGTCGCGCCTGCTGGTGCTGGCCTCGCTGCTGATGGCCGACGAGCTGCACGACATGAAGGTGGAGAACGACACGCTGCGGTCGGCCGCCCCTGTGCGTTTGCGGGCTGTCAAAAGCGAGGGCGAGCTTGGAAAGCGCATGAGTCGGCTTGCCCAGCGCGCTGAACAGATTGCGGCGGACCTCGAACGTCCCTAAGTAGGGTGTGGAGCTGCCCGGTACGTCAGGTACTTCATCCCCAGGGCCAATAAGCAACTCCCGGGAACTGGCTCTGATGTGACCCT
>CAIWAJ010000511.1:0-2047 GCA_903910565.1 uncultured Rhodospirillales bacterium | reverse complement strand
CATGGAGCGCAGCCCGACCGCGATCGCCATCGCCAAGCGTTCCTTCAACGCCGATTCCGAAAACATCCGCGGCATCGGTGCCATGGGGATGCAGACGCTGTCGATGTACTACGCCAGCGCCGAATCCCAGGAGGGCGTGAACGCGCTGAAGGAAAAGCGCAAGCCGAACTTCCGCAAGCACCAGATGTAACCATGGCACTGCTGGACGCCGAACAGCGCGACATCCAGGCGGTCGCGCGCCGCTTCGCCGCCGAACGCCTCGCCCCTGGCTACATGGCGCGCGAGGCGTCGGGGCGGATCGACCGTGATCTCGTCCGCGAGATGGGCGCGCTCGGGCTGATCGGCGCGGATCTGCCGGAGGATTGCGGCGGCATCGGTGCCTCCAGCGTCACCACCGGGGTGGTGATCGAGGCGGTGGCGCATGCCGATATCAATGTCTCCTACGTGCAACTGCTCGGCTCGCTGAACGGGCAGATCGTCGCCCGCCACGCCGCGCCCGAGCTGGCGGCGCACTGGATCCCCCGCATCGTCGCCGGCGAGGCGTTGTTCGCGCTGGCGTTGACCGAGCCGCGCGGCGGGTCGGACGCCGCCAATCTCGCGGTGGCGGCCCGGCGCGATGGCGGGGACTACGTGCTATCCGGCGAGAAATCCTCCATCAGCATGGCCGATCAGGCCGATGCCGCGGTGGTGTTCGCCCGCACCGGTGGCGCCGGCGCCCGCGGTGTCTCGGCCTTCCTGGTGCCGCTCGATTTGCCGGGCATCAGCCGCACCCGCTTCAACGATCTCGGCAGCAAGGCGGTTGGCCGCGGCTCGATCTTCTTCGATGACGTGCGCGTCCCCGCTGCCTGGCGTCTCGCCGAGGAAGGGCAGGGTTTCGTGCAGGTGATGCAGGGGTTCGACTACAGCCGCGCGCTGATCGGCCTGCAATGCTGCGCCACCGCGCAGGCCTCGCTCGATGAAACCTGGGCCTATGTCACGGAGCGACAGGCCTTCGGCGCGCCGATTGCGCAGTACCAGGGCGTGAGCTTCCCCATCGCTGAGGGCGAGGGGATGATCGCGGCCGTGCGGCAGCTTTGCTACCACACGCTGGCGCTGCGTGACGCCGGCGAGGCGCATACCGCCGAGGCCGCGATGTGCAAGTGGCTCGGCCCCAAGACGGCGGTTGACGTCATTCACCAGTGCCTGCTCACTCACGGCCATTACGGCTGGTCGCTCGACATGCCGCACCAGCAGCGCCTGCGTGACGTGATGGGGCTCGAGATCGGCGATGGCACCGCGCAAATCATGAAGATGATCGTCGCCCGCGAGCGTGCCGGGCGCGTTTCAGTTCAGCATCTCAACCGCGGCTGAAGACCGCGCGGCAACGAGGGGACGGGTGATGGAGTTTGATCGGGCACGGCTGATGGCGCGGCGCGATGCCGCGGTAGCTTCGGGCGATTGGCGCGATGTCACGCTGCTTCATCACCTTACCCGTGCGGTGGCGACGACGCCCGACAAGACGGCGGTGGTGGCGATCCGCACCGATGGGGTGGAGGGCCGTAGCGAGACGCGCCTCTCCTACCGCCAGCTCGACGACCTCGCCGACCGCGCCGCCGCGGGGTTGGCCGCGCGCGGGGTGGGGCAGGGGGATACGGTCTCGTTCCAGCTGCCGAATTGGTGGGAATTCACCGTGCTGCACCTCGCCTGCCTCAAGCTCGGCGCGGTGAGCAATCCGCTGATGGTGATTTTCCGCGAGCGTGAGCTGTCCTTCATGCTTGATCTCGCCGAGACCTCGGTGCTGGTGGTGCCCGCCCGGTTCCGCGGGTTCGACTATGCGGGGATGGCCGGAAATCTGCGCGCCCGGCTGCCGCGGCTGCGCCATGTGTTCACCGCCGGCGGCAGTGGCGCGGGCGCCGAGCCCTTCGAGGCGCTGCTCGCCGGTGCGCCGCTGGCGCGGGCGACCGATCTCGGGGCGGATGACGTGATCCAGCTGCTCTATACGTCGGGCACCACCGGCGAGCCGAAGGGGGTGCTGCACACCTCCAACACCATGCTGTCCAACCTCGTG
>CAIWAJ010000510.1:0-3540 GCA_903910565.1 uncultured Rhodospirillales bacterium | reverse complement strand
TGCGGGCAGCGTGGTGGTGGACGGGATTGACCTGCTGGATCCCCGCACCGACCTCAACCACGCCCGCCAGCGCATCGGCATGGTGTTCCAGTCCTTCAACCTCTACCCGCATATGACGGCGCTGGGGAATGTGACGCTGGCACTGCGCAAGGTGGCCGGCAAGTCCCGCGCCGAGGCGGACGAGATCGGCCATGCCGCGCTCGCCCGCGTCGGCCTCGCCGAGCGCGCGGACCACAAGCCGGGCCAGTTGTCGGGCGGCCAGCAGCAGCGCGTCGCGATTGCGCGGGCCATCGCGCTCGAACCGCGCGTGATGCTGTTCGACGAACCGACCTCGGCGCTCGACCCTGAGTTGGTCGGCAGCGTGCTCGGCGTGATGCGCTCCTTGCGCGAAAGCGGCATGACGATGGTGGTGGTGAGCCACGAAATGGGTTTCGCCCGCGCGGCGGCCGACCGGGTGCTGTTCATGGATGACGGGCTGATCGTCGAGCAGGGGCCGCCGGCGCAGATTTTCGAGGCGCCCGTCCACGCCCGCACCCGCGGGTTCATCAGCCAGATCCAGCGCCACTGATGGCCGTTCTGTGATGGGGGGCTGGGAGCGCTTCGCCGAGACATTCCTCAACGCGAAGGTGATGGCGCGCTACTGGCCGGACATCGTGGCCGGGCTCGGTACCACCATCGAGCTCGCGGCGCTGATCGTGGTGAGCGGGCTGGCCGCCGGGCTGGCGCTGGCAGTGCTGCGCAGCTTCGGCATCCGCGTGGTGAACTGGGCGATCGTCTTTGTGGTGGACCTGTTTCGCGCTTTGCCGCCGCTGGTGATCATCGTGCTGATCTATTTCGGCCTGCCGAGCATCGACATCGCACCCTCCGGCTTCATCTCCACCTGGCTCAGTATGGCACTGGTGCTGATGGCCTTCTCGGAAGAGATCTTCTGGGCCGGCATTACCGCCATTCCGCGCGGCCAGTGGGAAGCCGCACGCTCCACCGGGCTCGGCTTCGGCGAGACGTTGGCACATGTGATCCTGCCCCAGGCCCTGCGCATCACCATCCCGCCGCTCACCAACCGCACCATCGCCATCACCAAGGGTACCGCCTTGGGCTCGGTGGTGGCGGTGACGGAGATCCTCGGCCAGGCCTCCTCGGCGGTTTCGAACAGCTACAACCCCTCACCGCTCACCCTTGGGGCGGCGGCCTACCTCGTCCTGTTCCTGCCGGTGGTCATTTTCGGCCGTTGGGTGGAGCGGAAGTTCCGATGATCGAGACCTTCTTCAACGCCGCGATCATGGCGCAGGCTTGGCCCATCATCCTGGCCGGGCTCGGGAATACGCTGGCGCTGTCGCTGATGGTGGTGCCGCTTGGGCTGGCCGGCGGCATGCTTCTCGCGCTGCTCTCCACCCTTCGTTCGCCCTGGGTGCGCTGGCCGCTGATGGCCTGGGTGGATTTCTTCCGCGCCTTCCCGCCGCTGGTGCTGCTGATCTTCCTCTATGCCGGACTGCCCTTCGCCGGGCTTGAGCTGGGCGGTTTCGCCTGCGTGGGCATCGCGTTCTTCCTCAACACCGGCGCCTATTACGGCGAGGTGCTGCGGGCGGGCATTGAGAGCGTGCCGGCCGGGCAGATCGAGGCGGCGCGCTCCACCGGGCTGAGCCGCCTTCAGGCGCTGGTCTGGATCGTGCTGCCGCAGGCGGTGCGCGCCGTGCTGCCCGATTTGCTGTCCAACACGCTGGAAGTGGTGAAGCTGACCTCGCTCGCCTCGGTGGTCGCGCTGCCGGAGCTGCTGTTCCAGGCCCGTCAGGCGCAAAGCCTGACCTATAACCCGACGCCGATCGTCGCCGCGGCCGCGGTTTATTTCCTGCTGCTGTGGCCGCTGGTGCGCCTGCTCAGCCGGCTCGAAAACCGCGCCGTCGCCTCCCGGCGCTAGTCCTCGTCGCCGCCCTTGTCCCGCTGCTCGCGCGCGCGCTTGGCCTCCTCGGCGGCCCGAACCCGCTGCGCCTTGACGAGTCGCAACGCCAGCTTGGCGCTGACCGCGACCCAGACGAAATCCGTCATTGCGCTGGCGAGGGTCGACATCGAGGTACTCACGAGATCCAGCACCATCGAGGCGCCGGAGCCCGGCCGCAGTTCCGCCATCCGGATCGTCGCGATGAAGCCGCCGGAGAGCAGGATGCTCGGCAGATAAACCAGCAACATCGTCGTCAGCACCGGGATCGCCGCGCCCTGCGTATAGGCGAAGGAGGTGTCCATCGCCTGCGGCTTGCTGCCGGTCGCCGCCATCGCCCCGCTGATCGCCAGCCGGCCCAGCAGCCAGAACGACCCAGCCTTGACCAGCGCCGCGAACCCCACCGCGCCCAGCACGGCGAAGCGGCGCAGGCCGACGCGCGGAATGACATCGAGCGCCAGCGCGAAAGGCAGCGCGCCGAGCAGGCTGATGAACGCCAGCACCGCCAGCATCAGCGCGACGCGACGCGTCCGCACGTCGATCTGCCAATAGCGCCGGCTGACGTCTCCCAGCACCGCGAAGCGATACAGCGCCGTCCAGATCGGCGCGAGGCCCAGCATGAGCACAAGGGCGATCGTCCAGGTCAGCAGCATCCCCGCCAGCCAGAAGGGCAGCGGCAGGCGGATGATCCCGACCGAGCCAATCGCGGCCGCGATCGTATAGCCACCCAGCACCCCGAAGGTCATGCCAGGCTTGGCGCGCACAAACCGCGCAGCCGCCCCGAGCCCCTCGCCGATGGTGCCGAAAATCGGGAACATCATGGACATCCTAATCGGTTGCCCGAATGCTCAGCGCTGCCGCCAAGGCAGGCCCTCGGCCTTCCAGCCGGCGACCTGACCGCGATGCCCCTCGGCATCCGGCGGCCCCTCGAACCCGTCGGCCACGTTGTAGCTGTGCACAAACCCCGCCGCGATCGCCGCCGCGGCCGCGGCCAGGCTGCGCACGCCGCTGCGGCAAATGAAGTAGATGTGGTGGTCCGGCGTGAACCCCGCGCCACGCAACTGGTCGACGAACCCGCCATTCACCGCCATGGCCGGGAAAATCTGCCAGGGGATCAGCACCGGCTGCTTGCCGGCGGCCGAGAGATCGGCCAAGCCGACATACGTCCATTCCGCGTCGGTGCGGACATCGACGAGTTGCGACTGGGGGTCATTCTGCAACGCGGCCCAGACGTCGGAAGTGTGGATGTTGTCGACCATGCCGGACGCCCCCATGATATCGAAGTGAAATCGCACGCCACGGGCGCGCATTCAACCCGTCTGAGACCACAGAGCGACCGGAGGCGCAACAGACATGTCAGGCACCGCACACGTGAGCGTTCCCCCCCCGGTCGCCGGCGATCTCGCCGCCGCCATCGGCAACACCCCCCTCATCCGCCTGCGCCGCGCCTCGGAGGCCACCGGGTGCACCATTCTGGGCAAGGCCGAGTTCATGAACCCCGGCGGCTCGGTGAAGGACCGCGCGGGGCTCGCCATCATCGCCGACGCCGAGGCCTCCGGTCGCCTCAAGCCGGGCGGCACCATCGTGGAGGGCACGGCGGGGAACAC
>CAIWAJ010000509.1:0-4709 GCA_903910565.1 uncultured Rhodospirillales bacterium | reverse complement strand
TGGTTGAGCGGACACTGGCCTGGCTAAACCGGTGCCGGCGATTGGCCAAGGACTTCGAGAACCTCACCAGAATGGCGACGGCGTTCCTCAAATTGGCAACAATCCGCATGATGCTGAGAAGGCTTTGTAATCCTAAATGAACCTACCGGACGGACTCTAAGCGCCGCGCCGTCTGGCGCGACCCCGATTGGCACCCTCGCCGGCGACTCATATCTGGTCACCACCGGCGGCCCGCTGCCGATGACCGGTGGCACCGTTGAAAGGGATGGCATGTACGGCGCGGTCAAACCGGTGACGGGTGAGGAGCCGGCCGATGACGGGCTCTACGAGGCGGTCGAGCCCGAGCCGGTGGGACAGGGTTCGTCGCTGCTCGCGCTCGGTTACACCGAGGATCCCGAGCGCTCCTATACCGTGTTGATCCGCAACGCCTCCCCTGCCAGCACGGCGGCGGTGGTGGCGTTCAGCGTGAGCGCAGCCAGCATCGCGGTTCCGGAACCGGGCTCGCTGCTGCTGTTCGGTTCGGGGCTCTGCTTGCTGGGCTTGGTCGCCGCGCGCCGCCGCGCCCCGCCCGCGGGACGGGATTAGGCAGTGCTCAGAGCATCGCCGCCGCGAGGTCTCGCCGTGCCATCCTGCCGGCGGCAAGGCTGCGGCAGTTCACGATGGCGAGGCGGAAACCGCCCGGCGGCATGGCGTGCAGGCGGTTGGCGCGGCCGGGGTGGAAGGTGATTTGCAGGCTGGAGATGCCGGGCCGGGCGCGGATATCGGCTTGCAAGGCGGCGGAGGGCGGGCGGTAGCGGCGGCCGTGCGGGGCGAACAGGATAACCGAGTAGCCGGTTTGAGGGTTGGTATCGGCGTGGTTCCAGCCTTGGCCGGCGTAGAGGCCGATGAGCGCCGCGACCCAGCCGGCCCCGTAGAGATCGGGCCACTGGTCGGCGAAGCGCAGATGCGCCTCGATGATGCGGCCGCCGATGGTCTCGAAGTTCATCATGCCGGAGTAACCGGGCATGTTGGCGTCGATCCAGGCGGCGCAATAGGCCTCGAGCGCCGGGCGGGGTTCGGCGTGGATGATCCAGCGATCGAAGGTGCCGCCGGGGCGGGGAATGCCGGTGGCGTGGCGCCACCATACGGCGCGGCCGTGCAATACCGCGACATCGGTGCTGACGTGCGCGCCGCGGAGCAGTTCCATCCAGAAATGGCCGGGGGTGAGGGCGGTTTTATACTGGGCGGCGGAGCGGATGATCTGGCTGCCGGTGCCCATGCCGCGCAGATTGGTGATCGGTTTGGAGAAGATGGGGAAATGGGGCGGCATGACGCCGTGCGGGGCGGCGGCGATGCCTTGCGACATCGCGACGCGCAGCTTGTCGTAGACCCAGCGATGGGCGGGGAACCACTCCCAGGCGTCGGCATCCTCGGTTGGGATGTCGACGCCCGTGGGGCAGGGGATATCCGCGAAATCGCGCCGCCGATCGGCGGAGTGGCGAGCGCCAGCAGAAGGGCGCCGGTGTCGGTCATGCGGCCTCCAATCCGGGCGCGAACCGTGTTACGGTCCGCGGCTGATCAGAAGGGAGGCGGCGATGCGGTGGGTTCTTCTGAGTGTGGCGGTGCTGGCGGGCTGCGCCGCCCCGGCCGATCAAGGTGCCGTCGCTCGTGCTCAATCGGCTGCTGTCGAAGTGTGGGGCAATTGTGTCTTCAGCCGCGTTGTCGCTCTCACGCGCGTGTCGGGCGAGCCGGCTGACTTTATTGCGGTCACCGCTGTCAATAACTGCACGCGAGACGAGATGAGCTACTATGCCACCATTAATCCTGCCATCGTCACCTTGCCGTTTCGTGACCGCATGCACCGAATGATGATCGAAAAAGCCGTATCGTTGATTGTCGAACGCCGCGCGAATTTTCCGGAGCAATCCCCCCGTTTGCCGGTCGCTCCGGTGCCTGTGCCGACTATTCCGGCCCCCATTATGCCACTGGCGCCAGTGGCTGCCCCGTCCGCTAACGCGCGGTTCTTCGCCGTAATCCATGCCTATATTACATGCACGGTCGGCCGTGCCCGGCAGATGGTGCCGTCCGGGTCGGCGCCGTCCACTATCGCCACCGCGGCTATGGCGCTGTGTTCTGGCTCTCGCGATGAAGCAATGGGCGTCGATTACGGCAGCATGGCTGAGCGTCGAAGCTTCATGTCCGATGCCGATACCGTCGCCGCCGCACGCGCCGCCGCTGCCGTGCAGGAGGAGCGCGCAAGGCATCCCGCGCCACCCGTCAAGCCGCCCGGGCAGGACATCTGAACGCATCACGCGGCACTCGCCTGCCCAGCCCGCAGGATGACGGCAGGTTCGACTTGCAATTGTTCGGCCACCGCCTGGCATGGCGCGGCGGCACCGTCTCGCGCTTGCGCCACATGGCCACCGCGGTGCGTTTGTGGCCGAGTTTCTTGGCCGCCTCACTGGGGCCACCAAGCCGTTCAATGACTGTCTGTGCGGTAAGCATACTGCGTCCGCCAGGGATCAGCCTCGCGGATGGCCATGGTCAGGCGATGGTATCGAGCGGCCAGATCGGCCGGCGGACGTGCTTGTAGGGCATGGTGCGCAGGATCATCGAGCCGAGCCCGCCGCCATCCACCGTGATCACCTCGCGCGCGATGGGCTCGAAGGCGGCGCGGAAATGGTGGTTGGATTTCACCGCGATGGTGTCCTTGCGGGTGGGCTCGCAGCCCAGCGAGGTCAACTGCGCGAGGTCGGTCGCCTGGCCGTTATTGGTGATCAGCGCGATATCGATGCCGCCGACGCGGATGAGGGCGGAGGGGCCGTAATCGCGCCAGACGCCGCCGCCCATGGGGCCGAAGGTCTGCATCCGCCCATCGGCGAGGGTGACGACATGCGCCTCCACCGTCAGCGGCGCGCCGCCGGCATTGGGATCATGCTTGCCGCCGATGGTGAGGCTGCCCGAGCGGCCGACGCCGAGCGCGATGGCGGCCTGCACCGCCGCGGGGTCGAAAATCGCGTAGAAGGCGGCGTTTTGCACGTCGGCGGCGATCATCGCCCGCAGCAGGTTGGTGGCGTCGCCATAATGGCCGCTGCCGGGATTGTCGGTGACATCGGCCATCACCAGCGGGCGCTCGTGCTTGCCTTCGCCGGCACGGGCATGGGCCAGCGCCTTGTCGATGGGCCAGTTGGTGACGCTGAGGTACTCCCGCGTTTTCCACGCGTAATCCATGAACTCCTCGGCGATGGCCTGGCCCGCCGGGTCCGCGCCATCGGTCGTCACCGTGACAGAGGGGCCGATGTCCTGGATATCGGCGGCGGTGAAGCCGGAGCAGACCGAGACCACCAAAGCGCGGCCCTCGGTCTCCAGCGTCTCGCCGCGCTCGATCAATTCGCGCATCGGGCCGATCTGGGTGCGCCCGCCATTGAGGCCGCGCAGCATCGGCCGCTTGGCGATCACCGTGCGCGGCTTGATCTTCCCCTCCATGGCGCGCTGCAACAAATCCGCCCCCTGCCAGGCGCGCTCGTAGTAGTCGACATGCGGATAGGTGCGCACGGCGATCAGCGCATTGGCGCAATCGGCCATCTGCTGGGTGATGTTGCCGTGCAGGTCGAGGGTGACGACGATGGGGACATCAGGCCCGACTTTCTCGCGCAGGCGGCGGAGGATTTCGCCCTCGCCGTCCTCGAACCCCTCGGCGACCATGGCACCGTGGAGATGCAGCAGGGCGCCGTCGATGCCGCCCTCGGCGCCCGCCAGCAGCATGCCGGTGATGGTCTCGAAGGTCTCGCGCGTGATCGTGCCGGAGGGGTTGGCGGAGGCGGCGATTGGGTGGATCAGCGACCAGCCGAATTTGTCGGCGGCCTCAAACGTGGCGCCGAACTCGGAGCGGGTGCCGCGGCGGCGGGCCGGGATCTCATTGGCGGTCAGGAAGGTGCGGCGGCGGAAGTGGTCCATCGTGGTCGGCACCACGCTGAAAGTATTGGTCTCGTGGGCGAACTCACCCGTCAGCACGCGGTATCCCATTGTCGTCTCCTGCACGATGCTCGGGCCAGGCGCGCAGCGCGTCGTGGCCGGCCGGGGTGAGACCGTAGACTCCGCGCGCCGTTCGTTCAAACCAACCGTATACGTTCCTTGACAGGATCGAAAGCGCGTCGGGGTGGTCGGGCCGCAGGTCGCGCGGGCGCAGCGGCGCCGGGGCCAGCGCGCGGGCGATGGAAAGCGCCTGCTGGCGATAGGCGGTCATGATGCCCGTCCGCGTCGAACCGCCAGTGCTGGGGTCGCCGCGCCTGCGGGTGAATTCCTTGACGATCAGGCGGCGCGCCGGCGCATTGCGGCGCGGCGCATAGGGCGTGGGCTCCGCCAGCACCTCGACATGCCCGCTCCGCACCGTCACCGCCAACAGCCCTATGCCGAGCAGGCGGCACAGCCGGTGCGCCCGGCGATCACGATCGCGCCCCTTCTTCGTGGCCGGCACGGCGAGCCACACCTCATCGGCGGTCGTCATGCGATCAACGGCCTGCAACACCAGGTCAAAACTCAGCCCCAGCTTGAGTTCCGCGATCACCAGCAGCGGCGTCTCGCCCTCCCGCATCCCCACCACATCCGCCCCACGAATTTCGCCCTTCACGGTGAACCCGTTGGCTTCGAGGAAGCGCTTCACCGGCGCGTAGAGATCGGTCTCCGACATCGGTTGAGCATCCAAGCCGCGCAAGGTAGCGTCAACTCCA
>CAIWAJ010000508.1:0-1647 GCA_903910565.1 uncultured Rhodospirillales bacterium | reverse complement strand
TCTACGAGCTGCGCATCTACCGCACCTATTCCGGCAAGCTGCCGGACCTGCTGGCCCGCTTCCAGAACCACACGCTGAAGCTGTGGGAAAAGCACGGCATCCGCCAGGCCGGGTTCTGGACCACGCTGGTCGGCGAATCCAACAACGACCTCACCTACCTCCTCGCCTGGGAATCGCTCGCCGAGCGCGATGAGAAATGGGGCAAGTTCGCGACCGACCCGGAGTGGCTCGCCGTGCGCGCCGAGACCGAGAAGAACGGCGCCATCAATTTCAACGTTTCCAACCAGCTTCTGGTGCCCACCGCCTTCTCGTCGGTGAAGTAGGCGCTGGACACTTATCTCCTCGTCGCGGCGGGCGCCGTCGCGGCGGGGTTCGTCCAGGGCCTCTCCGGCTTCGCCTTAGGCCTGGTCGCGATGACCTTCTGGGTCTGGGCCCTGCCGCCCGATATCGCCGGGCCATTGGTGGTCGGCTGCTCGCTGCTCGGCCAGGCCATGTCGATCCGCGTCGCCTGGCACAGCTTCGAGGCGAGGCGCGCCCTGCCCTTCATCCTCGGCGGCGCCATCGGCGTGCCGCTTGGCGCGTATCTGCTGCCCCACGTGCCACCCGCGGTGTTCAAGGCCGCCCTCGGCGCGCTCATGGTCGTATGGTGCCCGCTGATGCTGGCCGGCGACCTGCCCCGCTTCACCTTCGGCGGCCGCATCGCCGACGCCGTCGCCGGCTGGGCCGGCGGCGTGATGGGCGGCCTCGGCGGCTTTTCCGGCCCGGTGCCGACGCTGTGGTGCGCACTGCGCGGCTGGGACAAAGACAGCCAGCGCGCGATGTTCCAGCCCTTCCACCTCACCATGCACACGCTGACGCTGGCCGCCTACCTCGCGGGCGGGCTGATCACGACCGACGTCCTCGGCATGTTCACCTTCGCCGCCGTGCTGATGATCCTGCCCGCGATGCTCGGCGCCCGCCTCTACCGCCGCTTCAGCGACGCCGGATTCCGCCGGATGATCCTTCTGCTGCTGCTTGCGTCAGGGGGGGCACTGCTGGCGAGCGCAGTGCCGAAGCTACTGTGGCACTGAACAGCCGAGTTTTCGGGAAGCAAAGCGGGGGGCGTTGCCCCCTTGCCTCATTTCCTGAACCATCCGGCCAGCCGCCTCAGGCCGCCTTCGCCTGCGCGGCCAGCCGATTAAGGTCAGCCACCAAATCCCGCGCTGTCCGGATCCGCTGCTTCACCGTCATCTCGATGATCAGGGCCAGTTTGTGGTCGGGCCGCAACTTGAGGCCGCCGCCCTTTTTGGACAGCCAGGAAATCAGGCCGGCGGGGTTGCGGAAGGCATTGCCGCGGAAGCTCAGCACCATGCCCTTCGGCCCGGCGTCCAGCTTCTCCACCCCCGCCTCGCGGCAGGCGCGTTTGAGGGCGACGACGTGGAGGAGGTTTTCCACCTCCTCGGGCAGGGGGCCGAAGCGGTCCACCAGTTCGGCGGCGATGGCTTCGTGCTCGGCGTCGGACGAGAGGGCGCCGATGCGGCGGTAGAGGCCGAGGCGGACCGGGAGGTCCCGCACATAGGCTTCGGGGATGAGCACGGGGAGGCCGAGGCCGAGATTGGGCGACCAGTCGCGATCGGCGGGGCGCTGGCGGCCTTTTTCGGCCTGGAG
>CAIWAJ010000507.1:0-3095 GCA_903910565.1 uncultured Rhodospirillales bacterium | reverse complement strand
TTGCCTTCGAGCAGGGAGTGATGCGCCCAGGTGACCGTGGTGCCCGAGAGCAGCAGGATCATGGTGTTGAGCAGCGGCAGGTTCCACGGATCGAACGTCAGCACGCCCTTGGGCGGCCACATCGGCGTATCGGTGCCGAGCACATGCTCGGGAAGCAGGGCGAAGTGGAAATAGCCCCAGAAGAAGGCGACGAAGAACATCACCTCGGAGGCGATGAACATGATCATGCCGTAGCGCAGGCCGAGTCGCACGATCACCGTGTGAAGACCGGCGGTGGCGCTCTCCTTCAGCACGTCGCGCCACCACATGAACATGGTGAACAGCACGACCACCAAGCCAGCGATGAGCGGCAGGAAGTTGTGGAAATGCGCGGCGATCACGATGCCGAACAGCGTGAGCGCGCCACTAAGGGCGCCAACCAGGGGCCAGGGGCTCGGGTCAACCAGGTGATAGGGGTGCTTCAGTCCGGAGGGGACGTAAGACTCACCGTGCGTGTCGCTGCTCATGCCGGATCCATTCGATAGGTTGGGCGCATCATCATCAATTCGTGGGTGGTATCAAGGGGTCGCGCGCGCTTGCGGCCCCAATATGTGGCCCGGCCTTGGCGAGCGCGCCGGTGCGTGCGGCATCGTCGAGGGACCGGAAGAAGGTGTAGCTCAGGGTAATCGTGGTCACGTCAGCGGTACCGGCGTCCTCGGCGATGGCAGGGTCGACGTAGAAGCTCAGTGGAAACTGCGCTTCGCCATGCGCGGCGATGGTCTGCTCGTTGAAGCAGAAGCACTCGGTCTTGTGGAAGAACCGCGCGGCCTTTTCAGGCGTTACGTTGTAGGTCGATACCCCGGTGACCGGCGTCGCGGCGAGGTTGCGGGCGGTGTAGAAGGCGGGGCGCTCCTCGCCGAGCGGCAGGGTGATCGCGGTCTGCAGCGGCTCGAATTGCCAAGGCATTTCGCGGTTCACGTCTGCGTTGAAGCGCACGGTAATAGTACGGCCGGTGACGCCATGCGCGACTCGCCCGATCTGCGGCGTGCCCCCATAACCGGTGCCGGCGCAGAACAGGCGGTAGAGCGGCACCGAGGCGAAGGCGAGTCCGCCCATGGCGAAGATCACGCCCACCAGGGAAAGAGCGAGTATGCCGTTGCCACGCTTTGCCATGATCAGAACTTCATCGTGCCCTGGCTGATCTTCACCAAGGTGATCGCGTAGAACAGGCCAACTAAGGCGATCAGAGTGGCGAACATCAGCCAATTCCGCCCGCGCCGGCGCCGGCCGATCGCGCGCGACTCGTCCCGCGACAAGGGCGGCAGCATCTCCGGTGCGTCAACCAACGAACCGGTCCACCGCGAGAGAGGCGAACAGCACGAACAAATAGAGGATAGAATACTTGAAGGCCGCCCGTGCAGGCGCGTCCCCCGTCAGGCTGATCCCCTGGGGGTCCTGCGAGTCGCGCAGCACCCGTACGGCGCAGACGATGAACCCGAGCCCAAGCACCAATGCCGCCAGCCCATAGACCATACCGGCGAGGCCCATCGCCCAGGGCACCAGGGTCAACGGCACCAGCAGGAGCGTGTAGAGCACGACCTGCACTCGCGTATGCCGCGCACCGGCCACCACCGGCAGCATCGGCACCCCGGCCCGGGCGTAATCGGCATGGGCGAACAGCGACAGCGACCAGAAATGTGGCGGCGTCCAGAAGAACACGATCGCGAACATCAGCAGCGGCATCATGTCGAACCCGCCGGTGACTGCCGCCCAGCCGATCACCGGGGGGAAGGCGCCGGCCGCCCCGCCGATGACGATGTTTTGCGGCGTCCGCCGCTTCAGCCACATGGTGTAGACGAAGACGTAGAACAGGATGGAAAACGCCAGCACCGCGGCGGCGACCACGTTGGTCGCCAGGGCCATCACCACAACCGCGAAGGCAGCGAGCGTGATGCCATAGCCCAGCGCCTCGCCCGGGGCGATTCGCCCGGCGGGAATCGGCCGGTTCTGGGTACGTCGCATCACCGAGTCGATGTCTCGATCGTACCACATATTGATCGCACCCGAGGCGCCGGCCGCCACCGCGATGCAGAGGATCGCGGTAAATGCGAGGACGGGGTGCAGATGTCCCGGCGCCACCGCGAGGCCGATCCAGCCGGTGAACACCACGAGCGTCATCACCCGCGGCTTCAATAGCGCAAACCAGTCGGCCGCGGTGGAGAGGTCTGTCTGGTCCGTAAGCAAATTCAGGGAGGGCGCGCTGCCCCCCCTGCTTTCGCCGAGACCGATCTGTGTCGGTTCGCTCATGGTGCTACCGCAGCCGCGGCAATTCCTCGAAGGTGTGGAACGCCGGCGGGGAGGTGAGCGTCCACTCGAGGGTGGTCGCACCTTCGCCCCAGTAATTGTCGGCCAGCTTCTGCTTCGACGCGAAGGTCACGAAGCAGATGATGACGAACAGCACCATCGAGCAGCCGCCGAGATAGGCGCCGTACGAGGACACCGTGTTCCAGCCCTCGAAGGCTGCGGGATAGTCCACATAGCGGCGGGGCATGCCGGCGAGGCCAAGGAAGTGCTGCGGGAAGAAGGTGATGTTCACAGCGATGAACGTCATCCAGAAGTGGATCTTGCCCAGCGTCTTCGGATACTGGTGGCCGCTCATTTTGCCGATCCAGTAGTAGAAACCGGCGAACATGGAGAACACAGCGCCGAGCGACAGCACGTAGTGGAAATGCGCCACCACGTAGTAGCTGTTGTGCAGCACCTGGTCGATGCCGGCGTTGGACAGCACCACGCCGGTCACGCCTCCGACGGTGAAGAGGAAAATGAAGCCGAGCGCCCACAACATGGGCACTTCGAGCTCGATCGATCCGCCCCACATGGTCGCGATCCAGGAGAAGATCTTGATGCCGGTCGGCACCGCGATCACCATCGTCGCGGCCATGAAGTAGGCGCGGGTGTCAACGTCCATGCCCGAGATATACATGTGGTGCGCCCACACCTCGAAGCCGACGACACCGATGGCCACCATCGCGTAAGCCATGCCGAGGTAGCCGAAGATCGGCTTCTTCGAGAATGTCGAGATGATGTGGCTGATAATGCCGAAGCCCGGCAGGATC
>CAIWAJ010000506.1:0-1509 GCA_903910565.1 uncultured Rhodospirillales bacterium | reverse complement strand
CGCCGAGCCGGTCGGCCAGTCCAGCATCTGCATGTATTCGTCATAGATCAGCGTCGCCATCACCCGGTAGGTCGGCCCGCCCAACATGCGCGGCGTCACCAGCGCACTGATGGTCAGCACGAAAACCAGGATCGAGCCGGCGAGGATGCCCGGCGCGGTGAGCGGCAGGGTGATGGCGAGGAAGACGTGGCGGCGGGTCGAGCCCAGCGTCATCGCCGCCGCCTCCACGTCTCGCGGCACGTTCTGGATGGCGGCGACCAGCATCAGCACCATGAAGGGCAGATAGATGTGCACCAGCCCGACCAGCATGCCCGTGAGGTTGAACATCATCTTCACCGGCGTCGCGATGAGGCCGAGATCGGTCAGCAAATTGTTGATCAGGCCGCGATTGGCGAGCAGCGCGATCCAGCCGAAGGAGCGCACCACCAGGTTCAGCATCATCGGGAAAATCACCAGCAACAGCAGCGGCATGCGCAGCCGTGCCGGGCCGCGGGCGATCATCCAGGCGAGCGGATAGCCAAGCAGCAGGCAGATCACGGTGACGGCGAGGCCGAGGCCGAGCGTGCGCCACAGCACCTCGCGGTAGAAATCATCGGAGACGATGTCGCGATAGGCATCGAGCGTCCAGGAGCCGTCGGTGATGCCCTGGCCCGGCACGTATTCGCGGAAGCCGGTCGGCAAAGTGAGCAGCGCCGGGGCGAGGAAGAACACCGCCAGCACCAGCGCCAGCGGGCCGGCCAGCGCGATGCCGTGGCGCTTCATGCCACCGGCAGCGCGAAGACCGCGCCGGGGGCTATGGCGAGGCGCACCGGCGTGCCCGGCTCCAGCCCGGCCTGCGCCCCGCTGGAGGCGGTCTCGGCGACCAATTCCACACCCTCGGCCAGCCGCACCACGTACTGCACCCGTGCGCCATTGAAGGCCCGCAGCACGATGGTGCCCGCCAATCCGTCGCCATCCCCGGCGATCGCAATCGCCTCCTGGCGGATGATCGCCTCCACCGCCGTTCCGGGGGCGCCCGCTTCCCCGGCGGCGAGCAGCACCCCGCCGCCGAGATCGATCCGCCCATCCGCCGCGATACGCCCGGCCAGCCGGTTGGGCCGTCCGATGAAGCCCGCGACGAAGGCAGTGGCGGGGCGGTGATAGACAGCCTCCGGGGTGTCGAACTGCTGCACCACGCCGTGCGCCATCACGCAGACCCGATCCGCCATCGACAGCGCCTCGGACTGGTCATGGGTGACGAACAGCGTGGTGATGCCGAGGCTGCGTTGCAGGCGCTTCAGCTCGATCTGCATTTCGTCGCGCAACTGCGCATCGAGGTTGGAGAGCGGCTCGTCGAACAGCAGCACGCGCGGACGTGGGGCGATGGCGCGCGCGATCGCCACCCGCTGCTGCTGCCCGCCGGACAGCTCGGAGGGCCGCCGCGCCGCGAGTCCGGGCAGCCGCACCATGGCGAGCGCCGCCTCCACCAGCTCGCTGAGCGCCGCCCCCGAAACGCGCTGGCGGCGCAGG
>CAIWAJ010000505.1:0-5644 GCA_903910565.1 uncultured Rhodospirillales bacterium | reverse complement strand
TGCCGTTGGCGCGGCTCGCGGGATCGTGGGAGCGGTACAAGCTATTGGAATAAAAGTTTTTTGCTCCTTTTTTTCAAAAAAGGAGCGCTTCCTGCCGCTTGCCTTGCCTTTTCTCCGCTTTTTCCGATCGTCAGGTTGAAAGGGCCGCGGTTCTTCTTTTTCACACAAGGAACCCCCTTCCGTCCTCTCCTTCCCGCTCTATCGTGAGGCCAACACGAATCGGAGGGCGCACATGGGGTTCTGGCCGCAAATCGCCGCGGAGTCGCTGGCGGTGAAGCTGCATCTGCTCACCGTGCTCCCCGCCTTCGCGCTTGGCACCTGGCTCATCGCCGTCTCCCGCAAGGGCTCGCCGCGCCATCGCCGCCTTGGCGCCCTCTACCTCGTCCTGATGTGCGCCACTGCGGTGATGACGCTGGGCATCCGCAGCATCAACCCGCCGGGCCTGTCGGTGATCCATCTTTTCGTGCCTCTCACCCTCGGCAGCACGTTCTACGCGCTGTGGGCCGTCCGCCGCGGCGATATCGAGAGCCATCGGCGCACCATGGTCGGGCTTTATGTCGGCGGTCTGCTGATTGCCGGCCTTTTCACCTTCTCGCCTGGCCGCCTGATGTATCGCCTCTTTTTCGGCTGACCCGGAGCACGCCATGACCAAGCATATCCTCATCACCGGCGGCGGCGGCAATATCGGCCGCAAGCTCGATGCCCATTTCAAATCCCTGGGCTGGACCACCACCAAGCTCGATGCCGCCGCCCAGGGTGACCCCGAGGTGATCGAGGCCGACCTCGCCGCGTGGGACGAAGCATGGGTGCGCCACTTCGCCGGCGCCGACGCCGTCATCCACCTCGCCGGTGACCCGCGGCCCAACGCGCCCTGGGCCTCGATCCAGGCGCTCAACATCGATCTCTGCATGAACGTCTACGAGGCCGCCGCGCGCCAGGGCGCCAAGCGCCTGGTCTTCGCCAGCTCCAACTGGACCATGGCCGGCCGCCGCTTCGGCCAGGAGACGCTGGAAACCGGGCTCGAGCCCTACCCGATCAACCCCTACGGCGTCTCCAAACTGATCGGCGAACGGCTCGGCCGCTCCTACAGCGAGCGCTGGGGCCTCTCCTCCATCTGCTTGCGGATCGGCTACAACCAGCGTGACCCCGGCAATCTGCCCGGCCCCCATATGGGCTGGGGCGCCTGGGGCCAGGAGATGTGGCTGTCCGACCGCGACATGTGCAACGGCTTCGAACGCGCCGTGCTCGCCGGCCCCGAGGTGCGCTTCGCCGTGCTCAACCTGATGAGCGCCAACCCCGGCATGCGCTGGGACATCGAGACCACGCGACGCACCATCGGCTACGCCCCACAAGACGGCGCCGCCGCCGTGCTCACCCCCGAAATGTCGGCCGCCACCGCGGCCGCCGAAGGGGCGCATCGCCTGGTGGAGCAGACGCAGGGGTTTGTGCTCGGGCAGCGCTGGTAGGGGAAGGCAAGCGACGGGACGGGAAGGGAAGGGTGTTCTTTTTGTGAACAAAAAGAACCAAAAAAACTTTCTGTTCCATCCATGCCGTTGGCGTACCCTCCGCGGATAGTTCGTAGCGGCACACACCAAACGGATAAAAGTTTTTTGCTTCTTTTTTCCAAAAAAGAAGCGCTTCCTTCCCATCACCATGGGTGGCTCAGAAAAATGTCTCCGATAGGTATTTTTATGTTGACAAATTTGGTGACATAGACGATAGTGCGTGCTCCCTCATTCAGGAGCCTCCTGCGTCGTGACCTCAGCCCCTCCCGCCCCGCGCCACCAGGCCGGCCTCACGGCCGCATTGGCGGTCGTGCGTCTGGTGATGGCGCTGCTGGAGCGGTTGTTTGCTGATGTCGCGGATCTCCCGCGCACCCATCCCGATCGCCGCGCCCATGATCGGCTGGTGGCCATGCTCGAGCGCACCGAAGCCCGGATTCTCGCCGAAATCGCCGCCACCGCCCAGGTCGAGGCACGGCCCCGTCGCCCGGAATGCGCGCATTTCACCCCACAACCGATGATCGCACCCCGCCCGTCCGGCGCCACCCATCCGTTCCGCCCGGCCCACGCCTCGCGCGCCCCGCCGGGCCTGCATCTCGCCCGGCATGAAGGCCCGCTTCGGCGGGGGTTTTCGCGCGGCTATTTAGTTACGTTATCGTAACTAAATTTCGCCTCACAACGTCGGCCGCTTATCCGCCCAAGGCAGCGTCTTCTCGAAATGCCGCGAGGCCTGGAACACCCCGAGATCGTCGAACCGCTTGCCGGTGATTTGCAGGCCGACCGGCAGCCCGGCCTCGGTGAAGCCGCAAGGCACGGTGGCCGAGGGATTGCCGGACATGTTGAAGGGATAGGAGAACTCCGCCCACTGGATCCAGTCCCACGGGTGCTGCGGCCAATGCTCGGGGATCAGCCGGTTGGCGGGGAAGGCGGCGACCGAGACGGTGGGGGTGATGAGGAAATCCCATTCCTCGAACCAGGTCTGGATCTCCGCGATATAGGCGTATTTCTCGCTCCGCATGCCCTGGTACTGAGACATGGTGACCTTGCCGCCATCCTTGATGCAGGCGACGAGATGGGGGTCCATCTTGCCTTCCCACTCCGGCAGATACTGTGCCAGCCGGGTCATATGGGCGGACCAGAACCCCATGATGAGCGGCCGGCCCTTGGGGCCCCATGCCGGCTTCACCTCGATAAGGTCGGTCCCCGCCGCCTTCGCCATGGCCTCCGCCGCGTCGCGCACCAGCTTGGCCACGTCGGGGTCCACCCGGGCGTGGCCGAGATCGGGCGAATAGGCGATGCGCTTGCCCTTGATGCCGTCATCGAGCCGCCCGAGATAATCGGCCGGCCAGGCTTCCAGCGTGGTGTGGTCAAGCGGATGCGGCCCGGCCATGACGGACATCATCAGCGCGCCATCGGCCACCGTGCGGGTCATCGGCCCGATATGGCTGGTATAGTCGCCGGCGCCGACGGGATAATAGGGCACGCGGCCATAGGTCGGCTTGAGGCCGAAAATCCCGCAGAAATGCGCGGGCATCCGCACCGACCCGGCGCCGTCGCTGCCCTGATGCAGCGCGCCATAGCCGGCCGCCGAGGCGGCACCGGCACCCGCGGAGGAGGCACCGGCGTTATAGCCGTGCTTCCAGGGGTTGTGGGTGATGCCCGTCAGCGGGCAGCTCGAAACCCCGGTCCAGCCGAATTCGGAGACCGTGGTTTTGCCGAGCGCGATGGCCCCCGCGTCATACATGCGGGCGACCGCCGGGCTGTCCTCGGCGATCATCTTGCCCTGGTTGATGAAGCTGCCGGTCTGCGTCGGCATATCCTTGGCCCAGAACAGGTCCTTGATGGTGAAGGTCAGCCCATGCAGCGGCCCGATCGGCCCGCCGGACATCAGCGCTTCCTCCGCCTTGCGCGCCTGGTCCATCGCCCGGTCGGCGGCGAGGTAGGCGAAGGCGTTCACCTTGGGCTCCAGCCGCTCGACGCGGGAGAGGATGGCCGAGACGACCTCCACCGGGGAGATCTTCTTCTGCCGGATCATCGGGCCAAGCTCGGTGGCCGGCATGAAGCCAATATCGTCGTCGCTCATCCCGTCGGTCTCCTAGGGTTGTGGCTGCGCCGCGGCGGATCGGGCGAGGCGAAGCGTGATGCGAAGCTGGGGGGCAGGCATATAGGGGGCGGTCAGCACGATCATGCCGTCGCTTTCCGTCACCTCGGTGAAGCGAACGGTCAGCGCGCCGGCCTCGCTGCGGATTTCGAGCGCCCCGTCGACCAGCGCCCAATGCCGTTCATTGGGGAAGTCATACCCCCCGATGCTGCCATCGGGCAGAAAGCGCATCTCATGGGTCGAGGGCGGCAAGCGGAGCCGGCCATACTCCCATGCGAAATTCTGCAGCAGCCCGGCCGTGATCCCCCCCCCGCCCGCCACAGCGGGCGGCGCGATGATCGGCGCGGGGGCGGGCGGTTTGGGCGCGGTGGCGGGTGCTCCCGGCGCGTAGTGCGGCAACGCCTGGACCCGGAGGGTGCGCAGGAAGTCGGTGAGCTGTATTTCGAGCGTCTCGATGTCGACCGGGAATTCAAACACCCGGCTGCCATGGGCGTCAGGCGGAAACATCGCCTCGCCGGAAGCCGACGGCAGGAAGGCCATGGGCTGGCGGCGCAGGGCGGCGATGCCGGACTGGCAACGGTTCATCCAGCCGAGACACATCACCGGCGTGCCCGGCGGAGCGAACAGCGCGTTATGCGCCGCCGAACTATAGGGCGCGACGATGCACTGCGCGCCACGGACCAGGCGGAGCTGCTCGTGCAGCGGCAATTGCTGCGGATGCACGATCCTGAAACCATGATTGGCCAGTGCAGCGGCAATTGCTGCGGATGCACGATCCTGAAACCATGATTGGCCAGCAGCTCCTCGACCGCCGCCTCGTTCGGCACCCGGTGCCACCCCGTGTGGTTGCGCCGCGAGAGGTAGATATGCGTCGCCGGTGCGCCAGTCGCCGCGCCGGTGGGGAAGGCCGCATCGATCCGGGCCAGGAGGTCACTGACGACGAGGTTCATCATGGGGTGCAGCACGTAGTGCAGCTGCAACATGCTGGGCAGAATGAAGCAGGGCGCCCGCACCCGCTGGGTCGCCGCGGAATAGGAGATGGTCTCGGCCGGGCTGAAATAGAGCCCGATCACCCCCTTCGCCCAGTCCGGCGCGTCGGTCGGTACCGCGACACGAACCGGAAAGCCCAGCTCGCGCAGCTTGGCGAGCAGATAGACCCGGGGGAGCATCTCCAGCAGGAAATGGCCCCACACCATGTGCGGGTTGAGCACCACGCCCACCGGCTCGTCGCAGTCGATCACCCTGGCGTCATTGGAGACCAGTGCCTGCATCCAATGGGCCGGCATGGTCTCGGGGCCGATCAGCGCGTTGCACCCCGGCGGCTGCACGCGGTCATGCACGAACACTTGTCCATCACGCTGCAACAGCCCGAAGCCGCCGAGCTGGTGGCCGGGTACCGCGAAGAACTCCGCGCCCGCCACCAATGCCTGGGCATCATGCAACGCGACGACCTGGTCGGGCAGTTGGTCGCGCTGATACAGAAAGCTGGCCGCCTGGCTCATCATCTCCGCACCCAGCTGCAACCGGTGCGGCTCTTCCAGCCGGCCGAGCAAAGCCGGGTCGGTGACGGTGCGGAACGCGGCGATCGTGGCCGGCCCGGCGTAGCGCAACGCCATGCCGCTCTCCCCGATCGCCGCCGCCCCGCCTCTAGAGCTCGCCCTCCGCCTTCAGCATGCGGATCGACTCGCGGAACGCCGAGACCGTGTCCGTCACATCCTGCGCCGTGTGGGTGCTGGAGGTGAAGCCGCCGAGGCGGGGGTTGAGGTCCACGCCGTTGATCAGCATGGCGAGCCGCATGCGGTTCACCACCTTGGTCGGCGGCGACTTCAGCTCGTCGAAGCTGGCGTCGAACGGATCGAAGGTCTTGGCCGAGATGTCGCGGTTGTTCGGGTTGAGGAAGAGGTGGAAGCCCGAGGTGGTGCCATACACCGCCCAGCGCACGCCCTCATCGCTCAGCACCCCGTTCAGCCCGTCGCGCAGCGCGCCGCAGGTGGCGTTGGCCTGGCCGTTGATGTCGGTCTCGGCAATGATCGTCAGCGCC
>CAIWAJ010000504.1:0-5702 GCA_903910565.1 uncultured Rhodospirillales bacterium | reverse complement strand
CGGTTTGTGTTGTGGCCCGGATGCGCCTATCCGCCGCAAATGCCCTTTCCCCAAGTCCATCCCGTGCTCGACGCGGCGCTCGTCGCGCGCGACTATCTCGAACCGACCGCGGTGCAATCCGCCGTGCTGCAACCCGAGGCCCTGGGCCGCGACCTTCTGGTCTCCGCCCGCACCGGCTCCGGCAAGACCGTCGCCTTCGGCCTCGCCGCCGCCGCCACCCTGCTGCCCGACGGCGCGCTGCCGACCGATGGCAAGCCGATCGCCCTGGTGATTGCGCCTACCCGTGAACTCGCCTTGCAGGTGCGCGAGGAGTTGTCCTGGCTCTACGCCGGTGCCCGCATCGCCTCCTGCGTCGGCGGCATGAGCATCTTCCAGGAAGAGCGCGCACTGCGCGGCGGCTGCCACATCGTCGTCGGCACCCCCGGCCGTCTTGGCGACCATCTCCGCCGCGGCAATCTCGACCTCGCCTCGCTCCGCGTCGTGGTGCTGGACGAGGCGGACGAAATGCTCGATCTCGGCTTCCGCGAGGAACTCGAGGTCATCCTCGACGCCGCGCCGACCGAACGCCGCACCATGATGTTCTCGGCCACCATCCCGCACGACATCGCCACCCTCGCCCGCAAATACCAGCGCAACGCGCTGCGCATCGACACCATCGACCGCTCGGTGCCGCATGACGACATCGAATACCGCGCCATGCTGGTCGCCGGCCACGAGACCGAGGGCGCGCTGATCAACATCCTGCGCTGGTACGAGGCCCCCGGCGCCCTGGTATTCTGCGCCACCCGCGAGGCGACGCGCCGGCTGTACGGCGCGCTGCTCGACCGTGGCTTCGCCGCCGTCATGCTGTCCGGCGAGTTGAGCCAGCACGAACGCACCGCCGCGCTGGATGCGCTGCGCTCCGGCCGCGCCCGCGTCGGCGTCTGCACCGATGTCGCTGCACGCGGGCTCGATCTGCCGGCGCTCGATCTCGTCGTCCATGCCGACCTGCCGACCAATCCCGAGACCCTGCTGCACCGCTCCGGCCGCACCGGCCGGGCCGGGCGCAAGGGCGTCTCGGTGCTGATCGTCGGCCAGTCGAAGCGCCGCCGCGCCGAGCAGGTCACCCAGGCAGCCCGGGTGCGCGTCGCCTGGTCCAACGCGCCGGGCGCCGCGGAGATCGCGCTGCGCGATCGCGAGCGCTTCATGACCGACCCGATGTTCGAGCCGGCTGAGGGCGCCGAGCGCGAGGATGCGCTGGCCTTGCTCGAAGCCCATGACCCCGTGGTGGTCGCCGCCGCCCTGCTCCGCCTCGCCCGCCGCCGCCTGCCGCCGGCCGCGGAGATCAGCCAGCCCTACCAGGCCGAAATCCCCCGCGAGGGCGAGCGCGCGGTCCGCGAGGGCAGGGTGGCCCCGGCCGAGCGCAGCGCCGCCGGCGGCTTCGTGCCGTTCCGCCTCGCGGTCGGACGCAACAAGCGGGCGGACCCCAAATGGATCCTGCCACTGATCTGCCGCATCGGCGGGCTCAACAAGAACGACGTCGGCGCGATCCGCATTTTCCCGACCGAGACCAGCATCGAAATCCGCGCCGAAGTCGCCGATGCCTTCGCCGTCGCCGCCGCCAATCTGCCGCCGCACGAACCCAAAATCACCCGCGCCGACAGCGCCCCCCCGCCCGCCCCGCGCCCGCACTACAAGAAGAAATACAAGGGCTAGCCGGCCAGAAACGCCTCCAGCGCCGCGCGGCCGGGCAGCCCCGCCCGGTTGCCGGGCGCCAAGCATTTCAGTGCGGCGACCGCCTGACCGACGTCGATGCAGCGCGACACGTCCATCCCCTCGGCGAGCGCCCAGGTGAAGCCGCCATGGAACGCATCCCCGGCGCCGCTGGTATCCACCGCCGCGATCTCGCGGGCTGGAAGGTGGTGCATCCCATCGCGATCGCGCCAAGTATAGCCGCGCGCTCCCTGCGACACCCCCACATGGCGCGGCCCCAGCCCCCCCGCCAGCGCCAGGCCCGCCGCGATGTCCCCCGGCGCGAACTCCTGCAACCCCGGTGCCGAGAACAGCGCGAAATCGGCCAGTGCCAGCAGCCCATGCAGCGCGTCGCCGGCTCCGATATCGGCATCCAGCACCGTCGTCACCCCCGCCGCCCGCGCCGCTGTGAACAGCGCCCCGGCGCCCGCCGGCCAGCGCACATCGGCCAGCACCACCCGCGCCGTAGTCACCGGCGCGAAGTCCACCCCCTCCGCCCCGGCGTCGAGCCCGGCGCCGCGATCGCTCACCAGTAGCCGCTCTCCGGCGCCATCGACGATCACCGCCGACGTCGACGAGCGCCCGCCCGCGAAGGCCCGCAACCCGGCGGTATCGATCCCCTCGTCCTGCAACCCCTGCCGGATCGCCCGCCCCGCCAGGTCGTCACCGATCCGGCTGTAGAACGCGACCCGCCCGCCCAGCCGCGCCGCCGCCACCGCGGCATTTGCGGCCATCCCGCCGCCGGCCTCCTCGAAGCCCTGCGCCAGCACCTTCTGCGGCGAGGGAGGAAACGCGCCGATCCGGTAGATCCGGTCGAGCGCTGCATGCCCGAGGCAGATAATTGTCGCCGTCACACCCGCACACTCCGCTTCGCCGATCCGTGCCCGATGCTATAGCACCGGGGCCATTCCCCTGATCCAGAGGCCCCGATGCAACGCCGCGCCTTCCTCGCCGCCACCCTTGCCGCCCCGGTCACCGTCCGGGCCGAGCCGGCGCGTGTCCTCAAAGTGATCCCGGAAAGCGACCCCGCGGCGCTCGATCCGGTCTGGACCACCGCCACCAATACCCGCAACCACGGCTACCTCGTCTTCGACACGCTGTGGGGACAGGACGCCAGCTACGCCATCCAGCCCCAAATGGTCGCCGGCCACGTCATCGAGAACGACGGGCGGCAATGGACCATCACGTTGCGCGACGGTCTGAAATTTCATGACGGCGAACCCGTCCGCGCGCGCGACGTGGTGCCCTCCATCCGCCGCTTCGCCGCGCGCGATGCCTTCGGCCAGGCGCTGATGGATGCGACCGATGAGTTGTCCACGGTCGACGACAAGACCTTCCGCTTCCGCCTCAAGCGCCCATTCCCCCTGCTGCCCAATGCGCTCGGCAAGACCGGAACACCGATGCCCTGCATCATGCCCGAACGCCTGGCGCTGACCGACCCGGCGAAGCAGGTGAGCGACATGGTCGGATCCGGCCCCTTCCGTTTCCGCGCCGATGAGCGCGTTGTGGGCTCGCGGCTGGTCTACGAGCGCTTCGCCGGCTACGTGCCGCGCCCCGACGGGCCGGCGAGCTTTACCGCCGGGCCGAAGCGCGTGCATTTCGATCGCCTCGAATACCACGTCATCCCCGACACCCAGACCGCGGCCAACGCGCTGCGCAACGGCGAAGTCGATTTCTGGGAAACCCCGACGCCCGACCAACTCCCGCCGCTGCGCAAAGCCGGCAAATTCACCATCGAGGTGCTGGACCGCGCCGGCGGCATCGGCTGCCTGCGCTTCAACCATCTCTTCCCGCCCTTCGACAACCCGGCGATCCGCCGCTCAATCCTCGGCGCAGTCGATCAGGCCGAGTTCATGCAGGCGGTGAACGGCGACGAGCGCAACCTATGGCAGGACCGCGTCGGCGTCTTCTGCCCCGGCGCGCCGATGGCGAGTGAGGAGGGCATCGCGGTGCTCACCGGCCCGCGAGACGTCGAGAAGGCTCGCCGGGACATCGTGGCGGCCGGCTACAAAGGCGAAAAGATCGTGCTGCTCGCGCCGACCGACAACCCCGGCGTCAACGCGCTCGCCCAGG
The DNA here is from genome assembly GCA_903910565.1 of uncultured Rhodospirillales bacterium. Lineage (GTDB taxonomy): Bacteria > Pseudomonadota > Alphaproteobacteria > Acetobacterales > Acetobacteraceae > CAIYPH01. Next base: position 1,898 of record CAIWAJ010000504.1, on the reverse strand, counting down.
TCGCCGGCGACCTGTTCCGCCGGCTCGGCTTCAACGTCGATCTGCAGACGACCGATTGGGGCACCGTCATCCAGCGTCGCGCCAACCGGAAAGCGCCGTCCGAGGGCGGTTGGCATGTGTTCTTCACCTACCTCAACGGCACCAATAATTTCGACCCCGCCGCCCAGCTCGGCATCCGCGGCAATGGCGACAAGGCGTGGTTCGGCTGGCCGAGCATGCCCCGCATGGAGGAACTGCGCGCTGCCTGGTTCACCGCTCCCGACGGGACGGCGCAGCGCAGCATCTGCGTCGAAATCCAGCGCCAGTTCTGGCAGGACGTGCCCTATCTGCCGCTCGGCGTCACCTATTTCCCGGCCGCCTGGCATAAGAGCCTCACCGGCGTGCGCATGGGCTTCCCGCAATACTACGACATCACCCGCGCCTGAGGATCACCCCACCATGTCCAGCAACATCCCCCTCAACGGCGACCGGCTGTGGGACAGCCTGATGGAAATCGCCCGCATCGGCGGCACCGCCAAGGGCGGCTGCAATCGCCAGACCCTCACCGATCTCGACGGGGAGGGCAGGGCGCTCTTCCAACGCTGGGGCGAGGCGGTGGGGATGACCCTCAGCGTCGACCGGCTCGGCAACATGGTGTTCACCCGGCCCGGGCGTGACCCGTCCCGCCGCGCGGTTGCGATCGGCAGCCATCTCGATACCCAGCCGACCGGCGGCAAGTTCGACGGCATTCTCGGCGTGCTCGCGGGCCTCGAACTCATGCGCGCTTTGCACGAGGCCGGCGCCGAGACCGAGGCGCCGCTGGTGCTGATCAACTGGACCAACGAGGAAGGCGCCCGCTTCTCCCCGCCGATGATGGGCAGCGGTGGCGCCATGGGCCTGTTCACCGAGGAGGAGATCCTCGCCAAGCGCGATGCCGAGGGCAAGGCGTTCGGCGAGGAACTCCGCCGCATCGGCTGGCAGGGGGCCGCCTCGCCGCAGGACCTGCAATCCCTCGGCGCCTATTTCGAGCTCCATATCGAGCAGGGGCCGCAGCTTGAGGATGAGGGACTCGATCTCGGCGTCGTCACCCATGCCCTCGCGCAAAGCTGGTACGAAATCACCATCGAAGGCGCCGAATCCCATGGCGGCGGCCCGATGATCGGCCGGCGCGATGCGATGATGGGCGCCGCCCGGCTGATCGCCGACATCGAGGATGTCGCCTTCGCCGCCCTCAGCGCCACCGGCGAACCTGGCCGCGCCACTGTCGGCGTCGTCGATGTCTACCCCTCCAGCCGCAATATCGCCCCGGGCCGGGTGTGGTTCAGCCTCGATACCCGCCATGGTGACCCCGAGCGGCTCGCCTGGATGGGCGCCGAGATCAAATCCCGCGCCGCCGCCATCGCCGCCCAGCGCCGCCTCTCCATCGAGGTGCTGGATTTCTGGCACGCGCCGCTCACCCAATTCGCCGCCCCTCTCGCCCAGCGCCTGCGCGATGCCGCATCCGCCCGCGGCTACCGCTTCAAGGACATGCCAACCGCGATCGGGCATGACGCGGTGTACATGGCGCGCAAAGTGCCGAGCGTGATGCTGTTCTGCCCCTGCCATGGCGGCATCAGCCACAACGAGGCCGAAAGCATCACGCCGGAATGGGCGACGGCGGGGATGATGACCCTGGCGGACGCCGTGCTGGCCGAGGCCGGGCTGGTCTAGAAAAGCGAATACCCGCCGTCGATCACGAAGCTGTCGCCGGTGTGATAGGCGGCGGCGTCGCTCATCAGATACACCGCGATGCCGCCGAAATCCGCCCCCTTGCCCCAGCGGCGCATGGGGATGCGCGGCATCACATTGCCGGCGAATTTCTCGTTGGCGATGCTGTTGGCGGTCATGTCCGTCTCGATCCAGCCTGGCAGCACCGAATT
>CAIWAJ010000503.1:0-2043 GCA_903910565.1 uncultured Rhodospirillales bacterium | reverse complement strand
TCGCATCTGCTCGACACCGTGGGCATGCCGGAGCTCGAATACCAGGCCTTCCTCCGCTACAAGGAGATGAAGGACAAGTTCGACTACATGCAGTCCTTCTCCGTGCACTCCAAGCACGAGATCGCCAAGACCTTGGCCGCTTTCGGTGCCTTCACCGAGGGGCTGCAACTCTTCGCCTCCTTCGCCATCCTGCTGAATTTCCCGCGCTTCGGGAAAATGAAGGGCATGGGGCAGATCATCACCTGGTCGGTCCGCGACGAGACGCTGCATTGCCTCTCCATCATCCGGCTCTTCCGCACTTTCGTGCAGGAGAACCCGGAGATCTGGACCGAGGAGCTGCGGCGCGAGATCTACATCACCTGCGCCACCATCGTGGACCACGAGGACGCCTTCATCGACCTCGCCTTCGAGATGGGCGCCATCGAGGGGCTCGATGCCCGTCAGGTCAAGCAATACATCCGCTACATCGCCGACCGCCGGCTGACCCAGCTCGGTCTCAACGTGCTGTTCCACGTCGATCGCAACCCGCTCCCCTGGCTCGACGAGATGCTCAACGCGGTGGAGCACGCCAATTTCTTCGAGAACCGCGCCACCGAATACAGCAAGGCCTCGACCACCGGCACCTGGGAGGAGGCCTTCGCCAACGGCACCTTCGAGACCGCGCAACCGGAGGGGCTGCTGCTGCCGGGCGAATAGCCCGGCTTGCCCGGCGGGGCGGGTGCCGCCACATTGGGCATCATGATGCGCATTATCCGCTACACCGCTGTCTTCCTGATATGTCTCGTACTGGCCGGATGGGCCGCGCTCTGGCTGCGCCCGGATTGGCGGGACATGCTGCGCACGCCCACCGGCGGGCTGTCCTTGCCTGGCAGCTTGGCGGTGGGCGGTCCGTTTTCCCTGGTCGACCACACCGGCAGGCGGGTGAGCGATGAGACGTTCCGCGGCAAGTGGATGCTGCTCTATTTCGGCTACACCTTCTGCCCCGATGTCTGCCCGACCGAGCTGCAGAACATCGCCAACGCGCTCGATCTGCTGGGCCCGGACGCGAACAAGATCATCCCCATCTTCGTGACTGTCGATCCGGCGCGCGATACCGTGGCGGTGCTTGGTGAGTATGTGAAGTTGTTCGACCCGCGTATCATCGGTCTCACCGGCAGCGACGCGGAAATCGCCGCCGTCGCCAAAGCCTACCGGGTTTATTACGCGAAGGCGGAAAGCAAGACTTCTACCACTTATTTGATGGACCATTCCTCCTTTCTTTATCTGGTTGGCCCCGATGGCGGGTTTCGCGCGCTTTTCCGTCAGGGTATTGCTCCAGAGACCTTGGCGAAGGCCCTACGTGCAAGGATCGACGGTTCGTGATATGCGGCCTCGCCACCCATGCCTTGAACGGATGATCCCATGAGCGACTTCAACGACGCCGACGACCAGCCACGCGACGCGACGCCCTCCGGCGCGCCGCGCTACAGTCGCCGGCTGTCCGACAAGATCCTCATCGCGTTCCACCAGGCGTGCGACCAGGGCGACTACGAGGTAGCCGAGCAGTTGCTGCATATTCTCGAGCAGATGCTGCAGCGCCGTCCGTCGGTGACCGACACCAACCGCCGCCGCAGCATGGAGAGCCTGGTCGCGGCGCATGAGCGGCTTTGGTATCTCCGCCACCCCGAAGGCACCCACCAGTAGGCCGCGTTCAGGCCGATTTGCGTTCGGCTTTGGTCTTCAGATAGTGGCGATGCGCCTTGGCGCGGTTCCCGCAGGCGGACATCGTGCACCAGCGGCGATTGGCTGATTTGCTGTCATCGATGAACAAGTAGCCGCAGACGGGGTTGGCGCAGACCCTGAGTCGTCCGCGGCGCGCGCCTGTCAGCAGATCCGCGGCCGACCACAGGACGGGCGAGAGCAGCGAGGCCACCGATGACGTATCGGGCGGCGGCACCTTCCAGCCGATTTTTCCATCGCGCAATTCCAGCGTCTGCCGGGTGGCGGCCTGGCGCAAAGCGAGGTTGAGGCCGCTGAGGTCGGGCATATGCCCCTCCGCGGCGG
>CAIWAJ010000502.1:0-5160 GCA_903910565.1 uncultured Rhodospirillales bacterium | reverse complement strand
GGGTAGCAACTTTGTGCGGCTCGGCGTGCTCGGCAGTACCGTCGTATCGGTCAGCGCCGATACGATCGTGGGTGGCACGGCATCGGATTATGTCTCCACCTCGGGCGCCGCCACCACCTTCCTCAGCGATGCCGGCTCCACCTATTTCGGCAGCGGTGCCGGCACGGTGCTGGCCGGCGCCGGGAGTGACAGCATCACGACACTGGGGTTGAGCACCAGCCTGATCTTTCTGGGCGCCGGCAATACCGCGGTCGCCCTCAACGGTAGCGACACGCTGGTGACCGGCAGCGGCGCCAGCACGGTTTCGAGTTCCGGCAATGACCTTGTGTTCACCGAAAGCGGTCCTGTGGTGATGGAGATGCCTAACTCGTTCATCGGCACCACCACCGTTGTGGGCAACCCCGCGCAGACCTTATCGGTGACCGGCAGCGGCGGCGGCAATATCCTGGTGTTCGGCTACGGCGCGGTGAACTACGACGGTTCCGACGCCTGGGGAGGTGCCACCGTGATCAGCGCCGGACCGGCGGTAACGGTGCGGGCCGGCACTGGCGGCGGTGCCTTCATCGGCGGGTCGGCGGGCGGCAATGTGATGCAGGCCACCGGGTCCTGGTCCGGCTTTTATACCAGCAATTCCACCTTGCTGATCGGCGGCGGCAACGGTGATACGCTGTCCGGCGGCATCGGCCCGACCATCCTGGAGCCCGCCGCCGGCGCCTCCACCCAGATCGCCGGCGGCTTCATCGACGAAATAGCCTTCCGCCACGGCGTGGTCGCCAACGCCGTCGTGCAAAGCTTCACCCCCAGCCACGACTTCATCTCCCTCTTCGGCTTCCCCGCCAACGAGGCCGCCTCCGCTTTGGCCAGCGCCGTCACTGCCGGCGGCAACGAGACCCTGACCCTCTCGGACGGCACCCACATCCAGTTCCAGGGCTACACCGGCCTGACAGCCGGCAATTTCCACTAACCCGCACCACTAAAAAAATCACGTTCGGGTGCATTTTCCTCTTGTGCGCGATCGTGGGCCGCGCTAAGAACAAAAAATGAACAACACATCCCCCTCCCCCCAGGCGCTCGCCGCCAGCGTCGCCGCCCAGGTGGCCACGCTGCTCGGCGGCCTTGCCGGCCTGTTCGCCCGGGGATGGGCATTGTTGTTCGGCTACAGCGCGGAGGAGCGGGCCTTCCACGCCTATGTCCAGGGCGTGCTGCAAGAATTCGCCGCCTTGGTGGACCGCATCGCCGCCGGCGAACCCCTCCCCCAGCCGAAACCCGCACGCCGCCGAGCCCGCCCCGCGACCTCACGCCCGAACCGCGCCCGCGGCACCCCCCGTGCGGCGCGCGCCGCCAAACGCCCCGCAATCAAAGCCCGCCGGATCACCGTCGCGCCCCCGCCGACCTCCGCTCCACCGCTTGCGCGCCCCCCGGCGCGCCATCCCATCGCGCTGCGCGAACGACGAAGGCGCAACACGCCCGCAACAGCATCGCCCTTGCACGCCCAAATTGTTACGTTTTAACAATAAAAATCGTAAAGGCTTTTTGGTTCTTTTTTCCAAAAAAGAACCGCTTCCTTCCCTAGATAAGCTTAAGAATCACAAACCCCAGCACAATCCCCGCCGCCACCAGCGTGGTCACCAAAGTCAGCCGCCGCTCGATGAACGCGCGCACCTTCTCGCCGTAGAAATGCAACAGCGTCGCCACCAGGAAGAACCGCGCCCCCCGCGTCACCACCGAGGCGGCGACGAACACCGCGAAATTGAACGAGGCCGCGCCCGAGGCGATCGTGACGATTTTGAAGGGGATCGGCGTCAACCCCTTGATCAGGATCACCCACAGCCCCCATTCGGCGTAGGTATCCTTGAACCGGGCGAACGCCGCCTCGTAGTGATAGGCCCGCAGCAGCGGTGTCGCCAGCACGTCGAACAGCGCGTAGCCGATGTAATAGCCGAGGATGCCGCCGAGCACCGAGCCGATGGTGCAGATCGCCGCATAGCGCCAGGCCCGCTCTGGCCGGGCCAGCGCCATCGGCACCAGCAGCGCGTCGGGCGGAATGGGGACGAAGCTGCTTTCTGCGAAGCTGATCGCCGCCAGCCACCAGCTTGCCCGCGGCTTGGCGGCGAGTGCCAACACGCTTTGGTACATCTTCTGCAGCATCGCCGATCCTTCGGGTAAAGCGGGTTTCGCCGGGAGAGGTAGACCGGTAGTGTTCACCCCACGTCAAGAGCCGAGCCCCGCATGCGCATCGCCCTCATCCACGCCCTGAAACACTCCGTCGCCCCCATCGAGGCCGCCTTCGCCCGCCTGTGGCCCGAGGCCCGCCTCGCCAACCTGCTCGACGACAGCCTCTCCGCCGACCTCGCGCGCGATGGCGCCCTCACCGACGCGATGACCGACCGTTTCCTCACCCTCGCCCGCTACGCCGCCCGCGCCGGCGCCGATGGGATCCTCTTCACCTGCTCCGCCTTCGGCCCCTGCATCGAGGCCTGCGCCCGCGACCTCGCCCCCATCCCCGTGCTCAAACCCAACGAGGCCATGATCGAGGAGGCACTGGCCTCCGGCGCCACCACCGTCGGCCTGATGGCCAGCTTCGCCCCCACCTTGGCCTCGATGCCCCCCGAATTCGCCGCCGCCGCCCCCGGCCTGCGCCTCGTCCCCTGCCTCGCCGCCGCCGCCCTCACCGCGCTCGATCGCGGCGATACCGAGGGCCACAACCGCGAAGCCGCCACCGCTGCCGCCGCCATCGCCCACTGCGACGTCATCGCCCTCGCCCAGTTCAGCCTCGCCTCCGCCGCCCCGATGATCGCCGCCGCCACCGGGAAACCCGTGCTGACCACCCCCGACAGCGCCGTCCGCAAACTGCGCCGCCTCCTGGGAGCCTGACCATGACCGAAGCCGAATTCCGCGCCAGCCTCGCCGCCGCCGCCCCGCCCCCCGGGCTCAGCCAGGCCCTCGCGGGCCTGTGGTGGGATGCCAAGGGCGATTGGGCCAAAGCCCATGAATGCGCCCAGGCCCAGGAGGACGACCAGGGAAACGCCCTGCACGCCTACCTCCACCGCAAGGAGCCCGACCTCGCCAACGCCGCCTATTGGTACCGCCGCGCCAATCGCCCCATGCCCGCCGGCCCGCTCGCGGCCGAATGGGACGCGCTGCTGGCCGAAAACCTCAGATGATCTTCGCCTCGAACGGCGGCAGCATGTCGGGGCTCTCGAACTCGATCACCCAAAGATCCGGGTCCGCCTTCACCCGCCGCGCGATATAGGCGTCGACCGTCTCCTGATCGACCGGATCAACCCCGGTCGCCCGCATCCAGGCCGGCTCCCCCTCGGCGGTGCTCACCTGGTTCAACACGCACATCCCCGTCCGCCCGCCCAGCACCACCAGCACCCCCCCGGCATCGGGGTCCCCTTTGCGCAGCACCGCGCCGTAGCGCCCGTTGCCGTTGCCCATCCTGAGCGCCATCGACACCCAGATCCCCGCCTTCACCCGCGCCGTCATGCCAAGCGTCCTTCCCAGGCGGTTTCCAGCAACGGATCAAGCCACCCCAGATCCGCCCCCCGCGCGAACCACGCCGCCCGACACGCCGCAACATCGGACTCGTCACGCACAAACTCGATCGCCTCGGGAAGCCCCTCCGGCCGCAGAAACTCGGCCCGGCACAACGGATAATCCCGCACCCGCCATTCCGGCCGGTGGGTGGTGAAAAACGCCAGACACGGAATCCCGAACGCATCGGCCAGATGCACCATCGCGGTATCCGCGCTCACCATCAGCCGCGCGCCCGCGACGAGCGCGCATAATTCGGCGAAGCTCTCCGCCGGAGGAAGGGTCGCCTGGGTCCGCACCTCCCCCCCCGTGCGCCCGAGCCAGGCGAGAATATGCGCATGCACCTCGTCCGGCATGGTGCGCATCGCCGAGGCGGTGCGTGGACACACCAGCACGTAGCCCCCGTCTCGCGCCGGGGATATCCGCGACGCCAGCCAGGTATTGCGCCGCTCGGCCGCCGGGATGGCGGCCGGATCGACGCCGAGACAGCGCAGGAAGTAGTCGATCATCGCCACCCCGCGGAACGCCGGGTCGAAGGCGAAATCGCGGATGTCGATCGCCCGGGTGAACCAGGCCACCCGCCCGAACGGCCGGTCCCGCGTCGCATCCTCCCAGGGGAGGGTATCAACGGTCGCGAGGTCCCCCGCCGCCGCATAGGCCTGCTGGATGATCGGCGACAGGCCGGGGAGGCGGAACAGCGTCGGCCGCGGCGCGATCGCGCCATGGGCCACCGCGATCGACAATGCCTGCAAGCCGATGATGCTGTCGCCCAGCGTCCGCCCGAAGCCGTTGACGATCGCGGTCGTCATCAGCCGGGAAGCACGATGTTCTGCTTCACCCCTTCCGCCGAGGTGATGGAGCGGAAGCGCTTCAACAGGAAATAGGCCCGCTGCGGATTGGGCTCCGAGGGCAGGATCTCGATTTCATCGTAATGGCTCAGCATCCCGGTCAGCACGTCCCCGCCCACCCCGCCCTCGCGCAGGTCGATATAGCAGCGGAACTGGGTGCCGAGCCGGCGATGCACGGGGAGGCTCCAGCTCAGGGTCACTTCGCCGACATTGGAGAGCGCGAGCTTCATGTTGATCACCTCGTAGCGCGTCCGCCCGACCTGACGGTCCGCCTCGCTGGCGGTGCCGCGCAGATAGTCATCGGTGCCGTAGCGCACCACGAGCAGGCGCCAGGCATTGATGCCCTTGCGGATCTGCTCGAAATCATGCCGCGTCAGCCCGCGCGCGATGGCGATGGTATGCTTGGTCTGCTGCACCTCGAGCATGTCCGAGATGGTGGCCAGAACGACGCGCAGGATCGACCAGGCGCTCCACACCAGAAACGTCACCCACAGCACCGTCATGGTGAAGCCGAGCAGCACCACCGGTGCCGGCACGTTCAGCGGGTCGATGCCGAGCAGCTTTTCCAGCAGCACCGTCATGATGTCGAGATTACCCATCGCTCTCCAGCTCTCCTCTGCGGCCCCGTCGCGCCAGCGTTATGGACCGAATGACCGCTTGAAGCCATGCGCCCACGCTGCCAAAACGCTCTTCCAGCGCATGAGGATACAATGACCAAGCAGATGAGCGAAGGGCAGCGCGCCTACGAGGCCAAGCGGGCGGCCAAGGCCGGGGT
>CAIWAJ010000501.1:0-3975 GCA_903910565.1 uncultured Rhodospirillales bacterium | reverse complement strand
GCATGACCCGCATGCCCAAGGTCATCGAGACGGAGAAGCAGTTCTTCGGCAAGGAACCTGCCCGCAACGTGAACCCGGACGAAGTTGTCGCCATCGGCGCCGGCATCCAGGGCGCGGTGCTCAAGGGCGACGTGAAGGACGTGTTGCTGCTCGACGTGACGCCGCTCTCCCTCGGCATCGAGACCCTCGGCGGCGTGTTCACCCGCCTGATCGACCGCAACACCACCATCCCGACCAAGAAGAGCCAGGTGTTCTCCACCGCCGATGACAACCAGACCGCGGTGACCATCAAGGTCTTCCAGGGCGAGCGCGAGATGGCGGCCGACAACAAGCTGCTGGGCAACTTCGACCTGCAGGGCATCGCCCCGGCGCCGCGCGGCATGCCGCAGATCGAGGTGACCTTCGATATCGACGCCAACGGCATCGTCTCCGTCCAGGCGCGCGACAAGTCCACCGGCAAGGAGCAGCAGATCCGCATTCAGGCCTCGGGCGGCCTGTCGGACGACGATATCCAGCGCATGGTGCGCGAGGCCGAGGCCAACGCCGAATCGGACAAGAAGCGGCGCGAGGCGGTCGAGGCACGCAACCAGACCGAGGCGATGGTCCATCAGGTCGAGAAAAGCCTGAAGGAACACGGCGACAAGCTGCCCGCCCAGGACAAGGGTGAGGCGGAAGCCGCGGTGGCCGCCGCCCGCAGCGCGATCGAGGCCAATGACGCCGACGGCATCAAGAAGGCTGGCGAGCGCCTCAGCCAAGCCGCGATGAAGATCGGCGAGACGGTCTACAAGGCCGAGCAGGCCGCGGGTGCCGCGGCTGGTTCGGGCGCTGGTGCCGGCCCCGGCGCCGGGCCGGGTGCCTCCGCCGGTCATTCGAGCACGGCGCATGACGACAACATCGTCGATGCCGAGTTCGAGGAAATCGACGAGAGCAAGAAGAAGAAGTCCTGATCTCCGGCGCGACTGCTCCACAGGGTGCGCCCGTGCTTCATTGAAGCCGGGCGCGTCTTTGTTTATGCGGCTGATCCGATTGAGGGTTGACGAGGGCTGGAATGGCGAAACAGGACTATTATGCGACCCTCGGCGTCGCCCGGGATGCGAGCAGCGACGATATCCGCAAGGCTTATCGCAAGCTCGCGATGCAGTATCACCCGGACCGCAATCCGGGGGATGCCTCGGCTGAAGCGAAGTTCAAGGAAATCAACGAGGCCAATGACGTCCTGAAGGACGAGCAGAAGCGTGCGGCCTATGACCGCTTCGGCCATGCCGCCTTCGAGAATGGCGGCGGTGGCGCGCAGGGCTTCGGCGACGGGGCCGGGCTCGGCGATATCTTCGACCAGATGTTCGGCGAATTCATGGGCGGTGGACGCGGCCGAGGGCGCCGTGGCCCGCGGGCCGGAAATGACATCCGTGCCGCCGTGGAAATCTCCATGGAGGAGGCCTTCGGCGGCGCCAAGAAATCCATTCGCGTTCCCACCCGTGTGGCCTGCGAGGCGTGCGCCGGCACCGGCTCGGAATCCAAGGAGGCCGCCAGCGAGAACTGCGCGGGCTGCGGCGGCAGCGGCAAAGTAAGGGCCCAGCAGGGGTTCTTCATCGTGGAACGCACCTGCCCAACCTGCGGCGGCGCTGGCCGCGTGGTGCGCAACCCCTGCCGCATCTGCGCCGGCGCGGGCACCGTGCAGCGGGAACGCTCACTCCAGGTGAGCATCCCCGCCGGCGTCGAGGACGGCACCCGCATCCGCCTCACCGGTGAAGGCGAGGCCGGTGGACCTGGTGGGCAACCGGGCGATTTGTTCGTGCATATCGGCGTGCGCCCGCATGAGATTTTCCAGCGCGAGGGCGCCAATATCCTCTGCCAGGTGCCGATCCGCATGACGCAGGCGGCACTTGGCGCCGATGTCGAGGTGCCCTCGATCGACGGCAGCAAGGCGCGGGTGAAAATCCCGCCGGGCACCCAGACCGGGGCGCAGTTCCGTCTCAGGAGCAAGGGATTCTCGGTGCTGCGCAGCCATCAGCGCGGCGATATGTTCATCCAGATCACCGTCGAGACGCCGCAGCATCTGACCGCACAGCAGCGCGAGCTGCTGGAGAAGTTCGAGGCTGACGCCAATGCGCATGCCAAGGGAAGCCCGCAATCCGCGGGGTTCTTCGCGAAGGTGCGGGATTTCTTCGACAAGCACGGGCGGGCCTGAGCAGGAAGGCAAGCGGTTCTTTTTTGAAAAAAAGAACCAAAAAACTTTTATCCGCTTGCCTGGAAGTTTCCCCGCGAGGCCGTGACCCAAACGGATAGAAAGTTTTTGCTTCTTTTTTCAAAAAGAAGCGCTTCCCTTTCTGGATCCAACCTCAGGCGCTGCCGGAGTCGCGATCAAGCCACCAGGTGTAGAGCCCGCTCGCGACCACGATGACAGCGCCCGCGATGGTCAGGGTGTCCGGCAACTGGCCGAATACCAGCAGGCCCAGCACGGTCGCGAACACCAGCAAGGTATAGGAATATGGCTGCACCGACGCTGCCTTGGCGAAATCGAGCGCCCGCACCAAGGCGTAGTGGCCGAGGCTGCCCATCAGCGCCATGGCAACCAGCAACGCCCAGGCCGCGCCGTCCGGCGCGCGCCACTGCCAGGGGCCGACGGCGGTGGTGACGACCAGCCCGACCCCGGCCGTCCACAGCAGTGTCGTCTCCGGCGGATCGGTCGCGGCGCAGAGGCGGATCAGCACCTGATAGACCGCCCATAGCAGCGCGCCGAACAGGGGCAGCAGCAGTGGCCAGCTCAACGCCTGGAAGCCCGGCCGGATGATCAGCAGGACCCCGGTGAACCCGGCGCAAACCGCGATCCAGCGCCGCAACCCGGCGCGCTCGCCGAGAAACACCTGTGAAATCGCGATCACCATCAGCGGCGAGGTCGATCCCAGCGCATGGGTATCGGCGAGCGGCAGATAGGAGAAGGCGAGCACGAACACCGCGCTCTCCACCAAGCCCAGCAGCGCCCGCCCGCCCTGCAGCCACGGCCGCGCGCTGCGCGTGGTGCGCGCGATGCCGCGCTTGCGGGCGATCGCCAGGGCGAACACCATGAACACCCAGGCCCGCACCCACAGCGTCTGGGTGATCGGGTAATCGGCGACCAGCAGTTTGGTCATGGCATCGAGCGAGGCGAAGCTGAACATCGCCAGGATCGTCAGCGCGGCGCCCAGATGCGGGCGCTGCGCCGTCGCCACGTAGTCGGAAATGTCTGCTGACTCAGCGCTTGCCGGGTGCGCCGGGTTCGCCGAGGTCCCACCACAGGCCGGTGAAGGCGGCGATGCCCTCGCGGGCGGGCTTGATAAGGAAGTGCTCGTTCGGCCCGTGCTGCTTGCAGCCGTTATAGCTGTGCGGCACCCAGATCAGCGGCACGTCGAGGAAATCCACGAACACGTCACCCGGCAGCCCACCGCCGGAATTTGGGATCACCTGCACGCGCTGGCCGAGCGTTTGCTCCATCGAGGTCACCGCATAGCGCACCCAGGGATTATCGGGGCTGGTGCGGCTGGCGGGCATGCGGATGCCGGCGTTCTCGATGCGGATCTCGGGGAAGCCCTGGGCATCGAGATGCGCCCGCAGCGCCGCCTCGAACCCCGCAGGATCGCTGTCGACGGTGTAGCGGATCTGGCAATGCGCCCGCGCATTCGGCGCCACCGCGTTCACCGGATTCTCCGGCCGGCCCGAAACCATCGCCAGCACGATGAAGCTGGTCCAGCCGAACACCTTCTCGGCGGCGGTGAACCCAGGCTCGCCCCAGCCGGGATCGATCGTCGCCGAGGCCTCCGATTGCAATTCAAGCCCGGTCAGCGCGCCGCGCACCGCGGCCGGCATGCCGTTGCGCGGCAGCCAGTCGCGCACCAGAATCTTGCCGTTGCGATCGGCAATCGCCCCGATCGCATGCGCCATCACGATCGCCGGATCGGTGGTCATGCCGCCCCAATTGCCCGAATGCACACCACCGGG
>CAIWAJ010000500.1:0-1658 GCA_903910565.1 uncultured Rhodospirillales bacterium | reverse complement strand
GTGGCACAAGCACCATGGCGGCCGCACCGGCGAGGTCGGCCGTTGGCGGCGGGCGATGCCGGAGATGCATATCCGCGAAATCGAGGTCATGCTCGGCGATTGGATGGACCAGGCGGGCTACGAGCGCTCCGCCACCGCTAAGACAGCCAGCAGCACGACCCGGCTCGGCGGCGTCGACTTCAAGTTCGACTGAGCCGATGAGCGTTTTCTGGTGCGCCGGCATGTACGCCTCGGGCTCCACCTGGGCCTACAACGTCATGCGCGCCATCGCCGCCGCCACCTATCCCGCCCGCCGGCGCACCAGCCGCTTCGCCAACACGCTGGCCGATCTCGCCGGGATCGAGGACGATGACGCGCTGCATGTCGTAAAAACCCACGACCTGCCGCGTGATGCCGCCGAGGCCCTGCTCGCTCAATCCCCCGGCATCGTCGCCACCATCCGCGACCCGCGCGACGCCGTTACCTCGCTGATGCGCTACCAGCGCTTCGGCTTCGAACAGGCTGGCCAGACCGTCACCAAATCGGCCAATTTCCTCGCCCGCCTCACCGAGCGGGCCAACCCGCTGCTGCTGCGCTTCGAGGATCGCTTCCCCGAAACTCCCGAAACGGTGCCGCGCATCGCGGCGGCCCTCGGCGTCGATCTCGACCCCTCCGTGGCGCTCGGTATTTTCGCCGCCCATCGCCGCGAGGTGGTTGAGAAATTCATCGCCGCCCTGCCGGATGACCCTGCTTCGCGCCATGATCCGCGCTCCGGCGATCGCTACGATCCCGCCACCCAGTGGCACCTCCACCACGCCGGGCGCGACGGTGAAATTGGCCGTTGGCGCCGCATCCTTGGCCCCGGCCAACCCGCGGCCATCGAGGCCGATTGCGCGGCGGCCATGGCGCGGTTCGGCTATAAGCCGGAACCGCTGCATATGCCCGGTTATTCGTTGAAGGTGGGTGGGTTCAGGTTGGAGATCTAGGAAGAAAGCGGTTCTTTTTTGAAAAAAAGAACCAAAAAACTTTTATCCGCCTGCTGTGGAGTCTCCCCGGGATACTCGGAGCCAGGCGGATAGAAAGTTTTTGCTTCTTTTTTCAAAAAGAAGCGCTTGCTTCCTTTACCTCCCCCTTCTCCGCCCGCCCTTGGCCTTCTTCGGGTCCCACCCGCCCCCGCCCGGCCCCATCGGCTCCGGCATCCAGTCCCGCTTGGCCCGTGTGACCGCGGTGGCGACCGGGGGCGGCGCGAGGCCAAGATCGAGCGCCTCGAGCCGGCGGATTTCGTCGCGCAGCCGGGCCGCCTCCTCGAATTCGAGGTTGCCGGCCGCCGTCCGCATCCGCTTCTCGAGTTCGGCGATGCTCGCCTTGAGGTCCTTGCCGACGAACTCGGCGGTGGAGCCCTTCACCGGCGCCACGGTGACGTAGTCCTGCTCGAACACGCTCTCCAGCACCTTGCCGATCTGCTTGCGGATGCCCTGCGGCGTGATGCCGTGGGCCTCGTTCCAGGCGCGCTGCTTGTTGCGCCGCCGCTCGGTCTCCTCGATCGCGTAGCGCAGGCTCGCGGTCATCACGTCGGCATAGAGGATCACCCGCCCGTCGATATTGCGGGCGGCGCGGCCGATGGTCTGGATCAGGCTGGTCTTGCTGCGCAGGAAGCCCTCCTTGTCGGCGTCCAGGAT
>CAIWAJ010000499.1:0-9112 GCA_903910565.1 uncultured Rhodospirillales bacterium | reverse complement strand
CTCCGGCGTGTATCTCGCGATGCTCACCCTCGCCTTCGCCCAGATCGTCTGGGCCGCGATGTTCCAGGCGGTCGACCTCACCGGCGGCGACAACGGCATCCTCGGCGTCTGGCCGGCCCCCTGGGCGGCGGACCGGCGCGTGTTCTACTGGCTGACCCTCGCGCTCTGCGTCGGCGGCGCGCTGCTCCTCCGGCGCATCCTCTACGCCCCCTTCGGCTACGCCCTCAGGGCCGCGCGCGATTCCGCCCTGCGCGCCGAGGCGATCGGCCTCGATGCCGGGCGCCTCCGCCTCGCCGCCTTCGTCATCGCCGGCGCCGCGGCCGGGCTGGCCGGCGGGCTCTCCGCCTTCTCCAAAGGCAGCGTCTTCCCCGGCTGCATCTCCATCGCCCGCTCCGTCGACGGGCTGCTGATGGTGCTCCTCGGCGGGGTGCAGACCATCGCCGGCCCCATCATCGGCGCCATCGCCTATACCGGCCTGTTCGACCTGCTGCTCCTGGTGACCGATTACTGGCGCGCGGCCCTGGGGCTCGCCATCATCCTCCTGGTCCTCGCCTTCCCGCACGGCATCGCAGGCTCCCTCCATCGCGCCTGGCTGCGCGGGCGGTCGGCGTGAACGTCCTCGCCGTCAACGGCCTGCGCAAATCCTTCGGCGGCGTGCAAGCCGTGGCCGGCGTCGGCTTCGCGGTTGCGGAGGGCGAGATGCTGGCGATGATCGGCCCCAACGGCGCCGGCAAATCCACCTGCTTCAACATGCTGAACGGCCAGATCCGCCCCGATGGCGGCTCCATCCGCCTCGGCGCCACCGACATCACCGGCCTGCCGCCCCGCCGCCTCGCTCGCATGGGCGTCGGCCGCACCTTCCAAATCACCGCCACCTTCGCCTCGATGACGGTGCGCGAAAACGTGCAGATGGCCCTGCTCGCCCATCACCGCGGCATCTGGCGCTTCCTCCGCCCCGCCGCCGCCCAGCACCGCGCCG
Source organism: uncultured Rhodospirillales bacterium (assembly GCA_903910565.1). Classification (GTDB taxonomy): domain Bacteria; phylum Pseudomonadota; class Alphaproteobacteria; order Acetobacterales; family Acetobacteraceae; genus CAIYPH01. Next base: position 8,133 of record CAIWAJ010000499.1, on the reverse strand, counting down.
AGGCCGACCGCCTCCTCGCCCGCATCGGCATGGCCGAACAGGCCGACCGCGCCGCCGGCATCCTCGCCTATGGCGACCTCAAACGCCTCGAACTCGCCATCGCCCTCGCCGGCCAGCCCCGCCTTCTGCTGATGGACGAACCCACCGCAGGCATGGCCCCCGCCGAGCGCGTCGCCCTCATGCACCTCGCCCGCGGCCTCGCGACCACCGAGCGCATCGCCATCCTGTTCACCGAACACGACATGGATGTCGTCTTCGGCACCGCCGATCGCATCCTCGTGCTCAACCGCGGCGAACTCATCGCCGAGGGCAACGCCGACGAAATCCGCGCCAACCCCCGCGTCCGCGAGGTCTATCTCGGCAGCGGCGCCACCACGGGCGGCCATTGATGCTCACCGTCGAAAACCTGCACGCCCAGTACGGCCGCGCCCATATCCTGCAAGGCGTCTCCTTCGCCGTCCCCCCAGGCGCCGCCTTGGTCCTGCTCGGCCGCAACGGCGCCGGCAAATCCACCACCTTCAAGTCCCTCATCGGCCTCATCCGCCCCACCGCCGGCCGCATTACCTTCGATGGCCAGCAGATCGCCGGCCACGAACCCCACCGCATCGCCCAGTCCGGCCTCGGCTACGTGCCGGAAGAGCGCCGCATCTTCACCGACCTCACCGTCGCCGAAAACCTCGAAGTCGGCCGCCTGCCCCCCCGCGACGGCCACCCAACCTGGACTCCCGAGCGCCTCTTCGCCCTCTTCCCCAACCTCGCCACCATGCGCCACCGCCCAGGCGGCCGGATGAGCGGCGGCGAGCAGCAAATGCTCGCCATCGCCCGCACCCTCATGGGCAACCCCCGCATGATCCTGCTCGACGAACCCAGCGAAGGCCTCGCCCCTGTCATCGTCGAGCAAATGGCCCACGCCATTCGCGCCATGCGCCAGGCCGGCGTCACCATCCTGCTCGCCGAGCAAAACCTCCACTTCGCCCTCGCCGTCGCCGACCACGCCGCCATCATCGAAACCGGCCGCATCACCTGGTCCGGCACCACCGCCGCCTTGCGTGCCGATTCCGCTCTGCGGGATGCCTGGTTGCCGGCTTGAAGGAAGCAAGCGCTTCTTTTTTGGAAAAAAGAAGCAAAAAACTTTTATCCACTTGGTTGGTACCGCTCCGATCTATCCGCGGGGTGTACGCCAACGGCATGGATGGAACAGAAAGTTTTTTTGGTTCTTTTTGTTCACAAAAAGAACTGCTTCCCTCCCTCGCTTCCCCCACCCGCCCTGCTAGGCTAAATGTCAGCACCAACGCGCCTGCCCCGCACAGGAAAGTCTTTCGAAATGAGCCGTCGCTTCCGCCTAGCCCTGATAGTCGCCGCTCTGTTCGCGGGCGCGAGCGCGCGTGCCGATGAGACGATTGCCAGCCGCGGTGCCATTCAGATGACGCTTGACGAACTGCGGGACGCTCTCTCCCGCCAGGAACCGGCGGTGAAGGAACAGGTCCTCGGCAGCCAGCAGGCAACGCGGGAGTTTGTGCAGGACCGGCTGCTCCGCAAGGTCCTGCTGGCGGAGCTGAGCGCGGAGCGGTTCGATCAGAACCCCGACATCGCCGGCCGCGCCAACGAGGCGCGCGAGGCGGTGCTGGTGCAGGCCTGGCTGGCCACGCAAGCGAGGCTCGACCCCGCCTTTCCCTCCCAGGCCGAGATCCAGGCGGCCTATGAGGCGAACAAGGCCCGCTTCGCCGTCCCAACCCAATACCTCGTCTCCCAGATTGCCATCCTGGTGCCCGCCGGCGCCACCAAGGAGGCGGAGGCCGACGCGTTGAAGAAAATTCGCGACATTCGCGTCGAGGCCCTCAAGCCCAAGGCCGATTTCGCCGAGCTGGCGCGCAAATCCTCCCAGGACAAGAACTCAGCCGACAAGGGCGGCGAGCTCGGCTGGGTCCGCGAGGACCAGATCGTCGGCGGTGTCCGCGAAGCCGTCAGGTCACTGGCCACCGACGCCATCAGCGAGCCGGTCCGCAGCAACGACGCCTGGCACATCGTCAAGGTGAAAGGGAAAAAGCCCCCCTCGGTCCTCCCGCTCGACCAGGTCAGCACCACCCTCGTCAATGCGATGCGCGCCAACCGGGCCCAGGAGCAGGTCCGGGCCTATATCCAGGCGCTACTGGCCAAGCAGGCGGTCGAGATCAACGAAGTCGGGCTTGCCGGTAAGATACGCGCATCTAAGTAGCAGGCATCTTCTTTTTGTGAACAAAAAGAAGCAAAAAAACTTTTTATTCCACTCCATGCCGTTGGCGTACTCTCCGCGGATGGGTTGGAGCGGTACCGGGCAAAGCGGATAAAAGTTTTTTGCTCCTTTTTTTCAAAAAAGGAGCCTTTGCTTCTTGCTTCCGTCGCCCGTCCCTCGGGAGAGAAAATTTAGCACGTCGCTCATATTTTTTCCTTGACGGGCAAAATTTAGTTAGTTATATAAAAGTTTATGACACATCGCAACCCCGCCACAGCGCCCACCCCGGCCGAACCGCACCCCGCGGTTCTGCTCGGCGAAGCCGTGGCTAGGCTGCTGGCCGCCATGCTCGCGCCTTGGGGCCTGTGGCGCCTGCTGCCCGGCGGGCGGGCGCTGCATGCCATGCTCACCCAGTTCGGCCGCGACTTCGCCGCCCTCATGGCGCGCCTCGCCACCGCCCCGATCGCCCCCATTTCCCCCTCGCCCCGCGCCCGAGCCCCCAAGCGGCGGGTCACCACCCCCCGCCAGGACTCCGTCCGCCGTGCCCCGCGCCGGCGTACCTCGCGCCGCGCCACCACCCCGCGCGCCACCCGCCCCGGCTTTCCGCCGCCGCCTCGCGCGCAAACCCGTCTGGCCATGCCACCGTCGCGTCCGCTCAAGCCCGAATTTCGGCCGTATCCGCGAGCAGGCCCGTCGACGCGCTCAGATTCGCGATCGCCTCCGTGCATCCTTATTGTTACGTAATCGACACAAAAATATGAAAAAACAGCGGTTTTCCGCCGTTGACGTCGCGTCCGCGAATGGATGGAACCTCTACAAACCAAAGCGGATAAAAGTTTTTTGCTCCTTTTTTTCAAAAAAGGAGACCTTCCCTCAAACAAAAACGGCGGCCAGGCGAGATGCCCGGCCGCCGTTCCTGTCGTGGGTTAACAGTTTACCAGTTGTAGCGCAGACCCAGTTCCACCCGGTTCTGCGTCGCCTTGCTCGAGGCGAGGCCGGCGTAGTTGGCGAACAGGCTGAGATTGCTCTCCACCCCGTCCTTGATCAGCCGCACCGCCACCCCAGCGCCGAATTCCGCGGCGTCGTGCCCGACATGGGCGCTCGACTGCACGAACCCGACCCCGGGGCTGCCGGTGAACTGGTTGTCGGTCAGCAGGTAGTCCTTCTCGAACTCATGCCGCCAGCCGAGCTTGAACTGGGTACCGATGCGGGCGGTATCCGAAACGGTCTCCCGGTTCACGGTGGCGCCGAGATGGCTCTGGATCGAGGTGTAGGACTTCGGCGAAACCCGCAGCGAGTAGGCCCCAAGCCCGGTCTCGGTGAAGCCGGTCTGGTTGACGTTCGCATAGCTCGCCCCCAGCCGCGGCGTCACGGTGAAGGTGCCGAGGTTCACGCTGCGGCTCACCCCGAGGTCACCCCCGAAGGACGTGCCGCTGTGCTTGGACGATGCCGAAGCCGGCAGGCCGGGGATCGCGAGCGACCGCGAGTCCGAGTAGTTGTCGATGCTCGCCACCGTCGACGCATCGATCTGCACCGCGTTGCCCAGCGGCAGCACGGCGTAGAGCCCGCCGACCGAGCTGGTCAGGTTCGAGTTCCCGCCGGAGTTCGCCAGCGACACCCGGGTCGTAGCCCCGCCGACCGCCACGCCGAGGACCGCGCCCGAGTCGAACTGCCGATCCACGCCGATCAACCCACCGCCGAACGTCGAGTTCCACCCCGCCGCCCCGCCGCTGGAGCCCACCGAGCCGAACCCGCCCAGCCCCTTCGCCCAGAACTGCGCACGCCGCTGCGCCGGCATCGGGGTGTCGCAATCCTCGCCCGTCTGGCCCGCCGTCTCTACGCCCGACAGCGTGTTGGCGCTGGTCTGCACCAGCCCGCCGGCGGTGGTGAAGGTGCCGATACGTGACGCCAGGATACCGCCGATCGCGTCCACCTGGCCCGCCGTCGCCAGGCCGACCGCCGAGTGAAGGTTGCCGCCCAGTTGCTGCTGCGCGGCCGGAAGCGTCGCTGCCGGCAGGTTGGCCATGATGTTGGTGAAGGTCTGGAACTCCGGCGATCCGGTCGAATAGCCGGTATCGAGTGCGCTGCCGACGGTGGTCTGGTTCGGCGTGTTGGTCTGCGGCTTGAACTTCATCACCTGCAGATCCACCTCGTTCGCCCCATAATGCACCACCAGCGGGGCCGGCCCGCCGACGATCTGATAGCTGCTGAAGGTGCCGGTGACCGCGCCGGTGCTGGTGATGATCTGATAAGCCGCCACCGCCGGGTACGGCCCAGGCGCCGCGGTTGCGACGAGCGCGCCGCCCAGCGTGGTCGTCCCCACCACCGTCAGCCCGCTATAGCTGGTCGGGCTCACGTTGATTGCCAGCGTGCCGGTCGAGGTCTGCGTGTAGCTGCCCCCGATTGCCAGAATGCCCGTGGTCGGCGTCGGCTGCAGCAGGCCGGCATTGACCACCGCCCCGCCAATGCTGCCCGTGCCGGAGAACGAGGCGCCACTGGCGATATTCACACCGCCACCGAAGTTGGTGGCCGCGAGTACCACCGAGCCGGCATTGAGCGACAGGGTGCCGGTATAGGCGGGGGAGTTGCCGGTCAGCGTCAAGGCCCCCGCGCTCTGCTTGATCAGCGCGCCCGCCCCGGTCAGCGCGCCGGCATAGGTGCCGTCCGCCGCCTGGTCGAACACCACGGTCGCATTGTTGGCGATGTTGCCCTGCAACGTCGTGGTGTTGCCCCACAGCGTGCCGGCGTTCACCGTCGTGCCGCCGCTGTAGGAGTTGGCCGCCGTCAGGGTCAGGATGCCGGTGCCCTGCTTGGTCAGGCTGCCGGTGCCGGAGATCACGCCGTCGTAGCTGATGTTGTTGGCGGTCCCGACGGTGAGCGCGCCGGACCCCAGCGTCACCGCGCCGGACCCGGTGAGGTCAGCGACAGTCTGCGTGGCGCCGGCCAGGTCGAACGTCGCGCCGGATGCGACGGTGACGTTGCCGGTGCTGGCGAGCTGGCCCGTCCCGGCCAGCGAGACGCTGCCGGCCTGGATGGTGGTCCCGCCGGTGTAGCTGTTGGTCCCGCTCAGCGTCAGCGTGCCGGTGCCGACCGCCACCAGCGATCCGCTGCCGGTGATGCCGCCGCTGAAGGTGCTGTTCGCCGCCGTCCCCTCGGTGAGGGTGCCGGCGCCGAGGTTGACGACGCCCGCGCCCGAAAGCAGGGCGATGGTCTGGCTATGACCGGCCATATCGAACGTGCCGCCACCGCCAACCGAGACGTTGCCGGTCGACAGCAGCGCCCCATCCACGCCCAGCCGCAGCGTGCCGCCGCTGGTGATGTTGGACCCGCCGCTATAGGTGTTCAGCCCCGACAGCGTCTGCACGCCGCCCGAGACCGTCAGCCCGCCGGTGCCGCTGATCACGCCGGCGAAGGTGGTGCTGCCCGCCGTGACGGTCAGCGTCTTGCTGCCCAGCGTGGTCGAACCGGTGCCGGAGAGGGTCTTGATCGAGGCGCCGGACGTGGTGGTCGAGATATCGAACACCCCGTTATCCGCCACCCCCGCGGAGGTCGCGATCGCGCCCGCGCCGGTGAGGGTCAGGGTGGCGCCGGTGTTGACGGTGGTCTGGCCAGTATAGGTGTTGACGCCGGAGAGCGTCTGGTTGCCGCCGGAAACCGTGAGGGAACCGGTGCCCGAGGTCACGCCCGCAAACGTGGTGCTGCCCGCCGTGATGGTCAGCGCCTTGCCGCCGAGCTTCGCCAGCCCTTTGCCGGCCAGGGTGGTGATCGACGCGCCGGTGGTGGTGGTCGAGATATCGAACACCCCGTTATCCGCCACCCCCGAGGAGGTCGCGATCGCGCCCGCCCCGGTCAGCGTCAGCGTCGCCCCGGCGTTGACGGTGGTGAGACCGGTATAGGTGTTGACGCCGGAGAGCGTCTGGTTGCCGCCCGAGACGGTCACCGGCCCGGTGCCGCTGATCACGCCGGCAAACGTCGTGCTGCCCGCGGTGATGGTCAGCGGCTTGGCGCCGAGTGTGGTCGAGCCGTTGCCGGCCAGCGTGGTGATGGAGGCGCCCGATGTGGTGGTCGAGATATCGAACACCCCGTTATCGGTCACCCCGGAGGACGAGGCGATGGCGCCCGACCCGGTGAGGGTCAGCGTGGCGCCGGAGTTGATGGTGGTCAGGCCGGTGTAGGTGTTGACGCCGGAGAGCGTCTGGTTGCCGCCCGATACCGTCACCGGCCCGCTGCCGCTGATCACCCCGGCAAAGGTCGTGCTGCCCGCCGTGATGGTGAGCGGCCTGATGCCGAGCGTGGTGGAGCCGCTGCCGGACAAGGTGGTGATCGAGGCGCCGGCGATGGTGCTGGAGATATCGAACACCCCGTTGTCCACGACGCCGGACGAGGCGGCAATCGCGCCGGCACCGGTCAGGATCAAGGTGCCGCCGTTGTTGATCGTCGTCAGCCCGGTATAGGTGTTGACTCCCGAGAAAATCTGCGTGCCGCTCGCGATCGTGATCGCGCCGGTCCCGGAGGCGACGCCGGCGAAGTTGGTGAAGGCCGAAGTGATGGTCAGCGGTTTGCTGCCGAGCAACACTGAGCCGGCCCCCATCAGGCTCTGGATCGAAGTCCCGGACGTGGTGGTGGTGATGTCGAACACGCCGTCCGTCTTCACGGCGAAGGACGGCGCGACCGAGCCCGCCCCGGTCAGCTTCAGGGTCGCCCCGGGGTTGACGGTGGTGAGGCCGGTATAGGTGTTGACGCCGGAGAGCGTCTGGTTGCCGCCCGAGACCGTCACCGGCCCCAGACCGCTGATCACGCCGGCAAACGTCGTGCTGCCCGCGGTGATCGTCAGCGCCTGGCCACCGAGCGTGGCCGAGCCGTTGCCCGACAAGGTGGTGATCGAGGCACCCGCGGTGGTGGACGAAATATCGAACACCCCGTTGTCTGCCACGCCCGAGGAGGTCGCGATGGCGCCGGTGCCGGTCAGCGCCAGGGTGGCGCCGGAGTTGATGGTGGTCAGGCCGGTATATGTGTTGGTGCCCGACAGCCCCTGACTGCCGCCCGCGATGGTCAGCCCGCCGGTGCCGCTCGTCACGCCGGCGAAGCTGGTGCTGCCGGCGGTGATGGTCAGCGTCATGCTGCCCAGCACGGTGGAGCCGTTGCCGGCCAGCGTGGTGATCGACGCGCCCGCGGTGGTGCCGGAGATGTCGAACACCGCGTTATTGGTGACGCTCGAGGAGGTCGCGATGGCGCCCGTGCCGGTGAGTGCGAGGGTGCCGCCGGAGATCACGGTCGGGCCGGTATAGGTGTTGACCGTGGTGAAGGTCAGCGCCCCGTTGCCGGCCTTGGTGATGCCGCCCACGCCCGAGATCACCGAGGTGACGCTCGCCGCGTTGCCCATCGTGTCGATCGAGCCGCCGCCAGCGTTGGTGATGATGCCGGCGGTATGGTTGAAGCCGGTGGTGTTGAGCTGCAGCGTGCCGCCATTGGCGAAGGTCAGCCCGCCGGTGCCAAGGCCAGCGGCGTTGTTGATCTGCAGGGCGCCGGTGTCGATCGTGGTGCCACCGGCGAAGGTGTTGGCCTGGGCGAAGATCACCTGGCCGGATTTGACGGCGATCGCCGCGCCGGTGCCGGTGCCGGCGGAATAGCCGTTGCCGGAGGGCACGCTGTTGATGCTGTCATCGGCGATGGTGCCGCTGAGCGAGGCGGTACCGCCGGCGCCGGGGTTGAACTGGGTGGTGGTGCCGGACATCAGGAACAGGTCGGAACCTGCCGTGGCGCCCGCCGTCGCCGGGGCGCCGCCGCCGCCGCCGCCGCTGGCCCCGGCCGTGATGTTGCCGCCGGTGAAGGCGCCGGAACCGATGACGAGGGTGGCACCCTGCTTGACGAAAACCTGGCCGCCGAAGGCCGCGCCACCGCCGCCGGCGCCATCGACACTG
>CAIWAJ010000498.1:0-3568 GCA_903910565.1 uncultured Rhodospirillales bacterium | reverse complement strand
CCAGGGCGCCGGCATCAACGTTGAGGGTGTTGCCGTTCGCCGAGGAGGTCAGGATCCCGCCGCTCAACTGCACCAGCCCGTCGATGTGCAGATTGGTATTGAGATTGAACCTGTAGCCGTTGGCCAGCCGCAGCACGCCGGCCGGGGTGATCGAGCCGAGGGTGAACCAAAGGTCGGTGGTGTTGCCGGTGCCGATATCGTAGGCTCCGATGAACCCGGAACCCGACAGGGTGATATCGGCGTTGTCAACCTTGATGGGGGCGTAGCGGGAGGTGTAGATCGCACCGCCATCGACGATCCAGGTGCCGCCGTTCAGCGTGTTCGCGCTGAAATTGGTCAATGTGCCGAGCGAGATATCAATCACCCCGGCGGTTGCGTTCAGCGTCCCGATATTGGTGAAGTTGGTCGTCACCGCCATCCGCCCGGCGTTGTTGGTGACCACGCCCTGGTTCGCCAGGGTGGCAAAGGCCTGGACCAGCAAGGCGGAGCTAGCGTCACCCGAATTTGTGAGGGTCGTCGAGGCGGCGAGCGTCACCGAATTGGTGTTGATGCCACCAAGGAACGTGTTGTTGAAGCCGGCGAGACCCATCCGCAGGTTGACGTTGGCGATTACCTCGTTGTCGAGCACGCTTAGCCTGGCGCCGTCGGCATCGAAAATCAGCGTTGCCGACCCGCTGCCGTTGGTATCGTGGAACGTGGTTCCGTTGATCAGGTTGATGGCGCCATTGTGGATCGCCTCCATGGTTCCCAGGACGGTGATGCCGTTGAAATTGACGTCCCCCGTCTCGGTCAGCCCGCCGCTGCTGAGCAGGGTGCCGTTGTTCACCGTGGCGCTGATAAACTGGAGGGCCTTGAACGGCGTTGCGTTCCCGGCGTGGAAGGTGCCGCCGCTCAGGTCGAGCGTGGTGTACTCGACGTCGAGGATGTCATTGCTACCGGTGATGGTGCCGAGCCCGGTGCGGGATACCGCGCCCTGGACCGCGAGCAGCGTGGCGCTGTTGAGGACGACGGCGCCCGTATTGGAGAAGTTGTTGGCGTGGATGTAGAGCAGCCCGCCGGTGCTGGCGATGGTTCCGGTGTTCTTGAAGGCGGTGGCGAAATCGTAGAGCGTCTGGCCGGCGGCGATGGTGATCGTGCCGTCATTCTCGAACAGGCTGCCAAACGTCTGCACGGTGCCGGAGTTGATGTTGATGGCGCCGGCGGAGACCATGGTGGCGACGGAACCGAGTTCGGCCAGGACGTTGTTGGCGATGGTGAGGGTCATGTCGGACGCGAGCGTCAGCGTGCCGCCGCCGCTTTCGCCGAGTTGCGCGCCGTTGCCGAAGGTGAGATCGACGTTGGTCAGGGTTTCGTTGTCGTCGGCATACATATGCGAGGTGCCGCCGACCAGGGTGAGCGAGCCGCGCCCGATCCCATTGAGCGAGCTGAAACCGATGTGATTGGCGAAATGCAGGTTATTTCCGCTGCCTATCGTCGTCGCGCCACGGATGGTGACGTTGGACAGCAGGCCGTTCTGGAAATTGGTCGCGCCGCCGTCCATCAAGATGGTGGCATTGGCGAGGGAGGCAGTGCTGTCGATGCGCAAGGTGCCGGCGACCAGGTCGAAAGTGCCGGTGGTGAGGCCGACAAGCCCGGCCGGCGTGATATCGAGCGTGGCCTGGGCGTCGTTCAGGGTTACCGAATTCGTGGTGACGTTGGAGTTGAGCAGCAGCGTGTAGGGCGCCACCGCGCCGGACTGGATCAGCGCGTCATCGGAGATTCCCGGCAGACCCCCGGTCCAGTTGGCGGCCGTTGTCCAGTTGCCGCCAGCCGTCGCAATCCAGGTCTTTTGCGCCATGTCATCGTCCCCCCTGAGCGCGCCCGCCGCCGGTTGCCGGCATTTGATTGACGCGCGCGCCGGCCCCGAAGATGCCGGGACGGCCCGCTTTGCTCAGGAGTCAGAAACGACGATTCGGTCGCCACGTCGTATCGGAACGCGCAATCCTATGGCGATCCGCGCATGTTGACGGAGTTGTTACCGGGTGGGTTGGAGAACGCGGACGGCGGAGGGGAGACGGGCCATCGGCAACCAAAGGTCCACTCGTCCTTCCCCCCAACGGCCAGCCATGAATTCACCTCTTCCGGCATCGTCACGGCTCGTCGCGACGTTGCGTCGCCGCCGCGGCACGGTAATCGCCTGGCGTGAGGCCCATTTGCCGCCGGAATGTGCGATGAAAGGTGGTGAGATCGGCGAATCCCGCGGCGAAGGCGATGTCGGCGATGGTACGCCCGGCGGCAGAGGGTTCCCGCAATTCGCCGGCGGCGCGCTCGGTTCGCCGCATGACCAGATATTGCGTGAAGCTGCGGCCGGTCGGCTCGAACAGCATATGCATGGCGCGGAGTGAAATGCGCAGCTCGGTCGCCACCATCGCGGGCGTCAGGTCGGCCTCCCCCAACCGGCGCTCGATGATACGCCGCGCGCGGTCGAGCCTGGCGCCACGCACCGCGCCGGCCGCCGCATGGGTGGCTTGCGCGGTCTCGGCGACCCCGAAGGAGAGCAACTCGCACAACATGCGCGCCGTGATGTCGGCTGCCTGCGGGGCCACCGTTCCAATCGGCCGGGTGCTCGCCTGCATGGCGCCGGCGAGCAGGGCTCCCACCCCCGAGCGCGGCGAGACAGTCAGGATGCCTTCATTGCGGTGCTTCGGCGCGATCCAGCTATTGGCCAGAGCGCGGGGCAAGCGAATGACGCGATGGCGCCACGTCCCGAAAGGCGCGAAGCGAAACGATTCATTGGGGTCGAACAGGAGCACCGAATTCGCCTCCACCTCGATCGTCGGGCGGCGGCCGAAATCGATCTGCGCGCCGCTATCGAGCATCAGCAGGAGGTGGCAGGTGTCCGTTGTGTCTGGCGCGCGATCCTGTGCCCGGCGGACGAGTTCACTGCCGTCGGCTGCGAGGTCGACGACGGTGTAGTCGCCGAGATCATGGATGTGGAATCCGGCGCGGAATGGCTCGGCCGGGTCTTTTTGCGAGTGGGCATGCAGCGGGTAGTAACCGGCCTCGCAAATATCCCGCCAGGCCGCGAACTGGCGGTGCGCGGGAAACTGGGCTGTCGACCACTGTGCCGTCATGACAAGTCTCCTCCGCGGCCATTGGCGGTCGGCAGAAAGTCGGTGCAGGGCGGGCCGCACGGGCGGCCATCCGCGGCTGAGTCCCAGGTGAAACCGCGTCCCATTCGCTGATACGGAATAATTTTGGGATAACATTAGAAGTGTGGATCATTCAAGGCTATCCGTCCACTGGCCGGCCGTCGGGCACGGGTGAATAAATTGAGCTTCGAACAACGAGAACCTGCGTGACTCTTCCGGGTTCGCTGGCGTTGACGTACTGTCCTTGGCTGGTGGGGAGTGGGACCGTGCCGACTCGCAAAATTGTCCCTGCCTCTTAGCCCGGATAATTCATCAGCCTTGCCGACGATCGTCGACCGCCAAGCGTCCCCTCAGTTTCTGGTTGTTGCCGACAGTTGTCCATCAGGCCGCTTGACGGTCCGTTGGGCAGGCTTTGATGTCTGGCAGGCGCTGGGGTT
>CAIWAJ010000497.1:0-19817 GCA_903910565.1 uncultured Rhodospirillales bacterium | reverse complement strand
CGATCTCGTTCACCTCGGCGATGGTGAACTTGCCGGCCATCGCCAGGTCCTTCTGGTTCTGGGTGGCCATGTAGCGGAATTCGACGTTGCCCAACGGATCGGCGCGATAGCCGCGGATGATCGAGATGTCGGCGGTGAGTGCCTCCTCCACGAGGTAGGTCTTGCCCTTGATCTCGATGGTCCGCTTGGGCTCCTCGAGGTCGGGGAACAGGCCCTCCTGGTCGAGAATGCCCACCCCCACCGGCACCAGCGCGCCGCCCAGCCCATGCCCGCCGGCCCGCACCTTCTCGGCCCAAGTGCCCATGGGGAAGAACTGCCGCACCTTCAGCTTGCCAGAGAGATAAGCATCCGACGCCTCATTGGAGGTGGCGCCGTGCGTGCCAATATACTCCTCGATCAGTCCCGCGGCGAACAACTTGCCCATCAGGAAGTCGCCGCGCAGGCCGGAGGTGTTGGCGATCAGGGTCAGGCGGTCGATTCCGTGAGCCAGCAGCCACTCGATGCACTTCGCCGGCTCGCCGGCGCCGACGAACTCGCCCATCATCACCCGCGAACCGGGCGTGACATGGGCCATCGCGGCGTCGATGCTCATCACCTTGTCGATATTCATGGCAGGCGACACTCCTCGGAAGTGTCGCAGGGTTAATGCCGGCGGCGGTTTGCGGCAAGCCTGCCGCGGCATCGGCCCGCCCCGGCTGGTTCATTGCATCTGAAACGGGCAGAATGGCACCCGCTCAAGGAACCCGCATGCGGATTGGCTGTCGCTTCGCCCTCATGATCTCGGCCCTGCTTGCCCTGCCGTCCGTCTGCCGCGCGCAGGTGGCGCCGCCGGGTGATTGCGCGCCGGCCGGACGGCTCTCCGGCTATGTGGCGAAGGCGCCGGCGGATGGCAGGGCCTGGGATGTCGTGACCTTCGCCACCCCCACTGGGCCGCTGACCGTGAGCGGCCGCACCTGCATGCAACACTACACGGTGAGCGACGGAACGGCGCCGGCGAGCGACGGCGCGATCCAGTCCCGCTACCGTCTGGCCCTGCGTCGCGCGGGCGGCGACATCATCCTGGCCGAGGACCGACTCACCCTCGCCCGCCTCCCCGGCGCTGACGGCGCCTTGGTGCGGATCACCAGCCTGGGCAACGCGATCGACGTCACGGTGGTCGAGCCCGTGCCGCGCCGTCAGGTGCTGACCGCGCCAAATACAACCGACTATGCGCCGCTCGGCCATATGCCGGACTACGCCGCCGACCCGCCGGACCGGCGTGCCTTCGACCAGCGCAGCTTCCAAGTGCGCGACGGCGACGAGACACGCGAGGTGGTGGTCCAGGGCGCCCGCACCGAGATCGCCTATGCGCTGCGCGAGGGCGGCCGGCTGGCCAGCGACGCCGACATCCAGGAGAACTACCGCGCCGCCCTGAGTGAGGCCGGCGCCGAGATCCTGTTCACCGACGAGCGTAACACCACCGCCCGCCTCGACCGCGCGGGTCACGCAATATGGCTGAAGGTGTGGAGCGAGGAGACCGCGATCAACATCACGGTGATCGAGCAGGCGGCGCATGTTCCGTCCCTCTTGCCTCCCTCCGGCCACGACGATCGCCGCCTTGGCCACATGCCGGGCTATGCCGCCGACCCGCCGGAGCGGCACAGCCTCGATGAAGTCATCTTCACGTTGCAGGACGGCGAGGAATCGCGCGAGGTCAGGGTGCAGGGTGCTCGCACCGAGCTTTCCTATGCCCCGCGGCCAGGCCAGCTGGTGGCATCCGATCTCGACATCCAGCTTAATTACCGTGCCGCGCTCGCCAGGCTTGGCGCGCAGGTCCTGTTCATGGACAGCGCCACCACTGTCGCCCGCTTCGGCGATGCGGGGCGGCTGGTCTGGGTGAAGATATGGAGCCAGGAGACCATGATCGCGGTCTCAATCGTCGAGGAGAAGGCGTTCAAGGCGGCGATCCGGCCGACGACCGCCGAAGCGCTCAAGACTGCACTCGAGACCCGCGGGCGCGTGGGATTGTTCCTGCCGTTCGATTTTGATCGCCCAAGCCTCAAGCCCGAGGCCGCGCCGGTGCTCGCAGAAGTCACGCGGCTGCTGCGGGAGGCGCCGGGTTTGCGGATCCTGGTCGAGAACCACACCGATAATATTGGCCCGCGCGCGCGCAACATCGAGCTCGCCGCTGGCCGTGCCGCGGCAGTGCGCGATGCGCTGTCGAGCGCCGGCATCGACCCAATCCGCATCGCCATCGCCGGCATCGGGCCTGACCGACCACTTACCGACAACGGCACCTCCGAAGCCCGCGCGCGCAACCGGCGCACGGTCCTGGTTCGCCAATAGCGCGAATTCATTGGGCGCAGTCGAGCCCGGCGCGTGTCATGGGTTGACGGCGGGCTGCCCATTCGCCATAAGCCGCGCCTTCCTGCGGCATCTCGTGCCGTCGACCGCTATTGAGGATTACCACGATGTCTCGCCGCTGCCAGCTCACCGGGAAAGGCGTCCTGTCGGGCAATAACGTCAGCCACGCCAACAACAAGACCCGTCGCCGCTTCCTGCCCAACCTGCAGGATAGCTCGATGCTCTCCGATACGCTTGGCGCGTCGGTCAGCATGCGCTTGTCGACCCGGGCGATCCGCACGGTCGAGCATAATGGCGGGATTGACGCCTATCTGCTGTCGACCCCGAACCGCAACCTCGCCCCCGAGGCGCTGGTGCTGAAGCGGCGCATCGTCCGCGCCGCGGCCAAGAAGGCCGCTGTCTGAGGTCTGCCGACACGGCCTGTCGCCATGGCGACGGGCGGGCGTCCTGATACAAGCGGTTAACGGTTTATTCAGACATTGGGGCCCATAATCGGCCCTATGTTTGTAGCACCGGTTTTTGCCTCGATCGCATTCGCATTGTTGCTCGCTGGCAGCCTTGCAATTGCAGTGCTTTGCCTGCGTGTGCGGCGGCTGTCGCGCGCGGTCAATGGCGCGCGCAATCTCCATAGACAAGTGCTCGACGCCGAGGAAATGCTGATCCGCCGCATGCGGCTCGCCGCCCATGACGTTCGGGGCGTTGGGATGACGCTGCATGGCCATGCCGACCACCTCGTCACCGCTGGCCATCCCGACGCCGCGGGTATCGCGACTGGCGCGGCGGACCTGCTGGACCTCGCCGACGACCTGCAGGACCTGACCATCGACGCGGATTCGCCGCGTGTGCTGCGCGATGAAACCGTGGTCCTCGGCACCGTCGTCGACGAAGCGATCGGCGCGGTGTGCGCCATGATATTGCCGGGCCGGCGCAACTGGCGGATCCAGCCCGATCTCCGCCCGATCCGCCTGCGGGCGGACCGGAGGGCCCTACGCCACGCCATCACCCGGGTCTTCGCCGAGGCAGTCCGCGGAACCCGCAATGACGACGGGATCGACGTTGGAGGGGAACCCAATGGCGACTGCTACACCCTGTTCATCGCGGATGAAGGCAACGGCGCCGCAACGCCGGAGGCGGTGGCGCGGCGGCAGGACAGCCGCGGCATCAGTCTGCGCCTGGCACTCGCCCGGGCCCTGGTCGAGGCGCATGATGGGCATTTGACCGTCGAGGCGCATTCCGGCGTGGGCAGCAAGGTCTCTCTGATGTTTCCTGGCGCGCGCGTATTGGGGCAGGTGCCCGTCAGCCGCCCGTCACACTCATATGGCGGGTGACGGCCGGCTGCCGGCGCGCACGGTCGATCACGAAATCGTGTCCCTTCGGCTTGCGCGCGATGGCCGCGACAATAGCGGCATCCAGTTCATCATCGCTGGCGCCGCCCCGCAGCACGCGGCGAAAATCGGCGCTGTCGTCCTGGCCGAGACACATGTAAAGCGTGCCGGTGCAGGTCAGCCGCACACGGTTGCAGCTTTCGCAGAAATTATGGGTCATCGGGGTGATGAAGCCGATGCGTTGCCCGGTTTGCGCCACCGTAAAGTAGCGCGCCGGCCCACCGGTCGTGTAGTCGGTCTCCTCCAACGTCCAGTTCTTGCGCAGCCGCGCGCGCACCACTGAGAGCGGCAGATACTGGTCCGTGCGATCGCCCTCGATGTCGCCGAGGGGCATGGTCTCGATCAAGCACAGGTCAAACGCGTGCTCGCCGCACCAGGCGATCATCGAGTCGAACTCGTGTTCGTTCACGCCCTTCATGGCCACTGCATTGATTTTAATGGCGAGTCCGGCCGCCTTGGCGGCGAAAATCCCGTCCATGGTCTTCTCGATCCGGCCCCAGCGCGTCATCGCGGTGAAGCGCTCGGCATCGAGCGTATCGAGGCTGACATTGATCCGCCGCACGCCGGACGCGCGCAGGTCGGTCGCGAATCGCGCGAGCTGGGTGCCGTTGGTCGTCACGGTCAGCTCCTCAAGCCCACCACCGATTCGCGCCCCGAGGCTGCGGAACAGCGACATCACATCGCGGCGGACCAGCGGCTCGCCACCGGTGATGCGGATCTTGTTGGTGCCGAGCCGGATGAAGGCCGCGCTGAGCCGATCGAGCTCCTCGAGCGACAGAACCTCCGCCTTGGGCAGGAACGTCATGTCCTCGGCCATGCAGTACACACATCGAAGATCGCACCGGTCGGTGACCGAGATGCGCAAATATGTGATGGACCTGCCGAATGGATCGATCATGGTGAAGATACTACTCTGAGCTATATGGTTCGCAATGTTGTCTCAACCCGGCAAGAGCGCAAGGCAGCCGGCTCAATCGGCATCGATGATTTCCAGAGTCACCACGGAGGCGTTCACGAGCACCTTTCCCGCGCCCGCGAAATTCACCGTAACCCGTTGGCCCACGACCGACTGAACCTGCCCGTCACCCCAATCGGGCTGATCGGGGTGGCGCACCCATTGACCAGGTTCGAGCCAGGTGGCGCGGACCACACGAGGCGGCACACCTTCCCCGCTCACCGCGGGTTTTCCGCGGCAAATCGGGTTTCTCGACAGCGAGCGGCAATACTGCGTAAATTCTCCGTTAACATCTAGATCGTCCTATTGGTTCGGCCCCGAGGCCGAAAGAGCAAAGGATAGAACGCTTGAACGACGGACTGCGTTTGGCTGAACTGCTCGCAATGCGTCTCTGCCACGACCTCAGCGGTCCGCTGGGCACGCTGATGGGTTCGATCGAAATGGTCAACGAGGACCCCGAGGCAGCAGAGGAGGCGTTGGCCCTGGCAACCGAGGTCTCGGCTGGGTTGGCCCGGCGCCTGCGCTTCCTGCGCGCCGCCTGGGGCGGGCCCACCGCGGCGCTTGGCTTCGAAGATCTCCGGGCGCTGGCCGAAGGGTTGCCACAGGGCCGCCGGGTCACGGTCTCGTTCGAGCATCTCGCATCGAACATTGAATTCCCGCCCGCCGCCGCCCGCCTCGTGCTCAATGTTCTCCTCCTCGCCGCGGAAAGCCTGCCGGGTGGCGGCACGGTGACAGTCGCCGGCGAACCGGCGCGTGGCGTTATCGTCAGCATCGCCGGTCCGCGGGCCGCCTGGCCGGCCGGTCTCGCCGCCTATATCTCCAACGAGGCACATGCCTGGGCCGCGCTCGCCGATGAGGGCAGCGAGGCCTCGCGGACATTGCAGGCGCCATTGACCACGCTGCTCGCCCGCCGCTCCGGAATGCGCCTGGGGTTCCTGATGTCCGCGCAGCAGGAGGCAGCGCCGCCGCTGGTACTTTCGCCCGCGGGCTGATCAGACCCTTCCGCGCGGTGTTTTCCTCGCTCCGCCTTTACCTTTTGTTCGTCCCTGCGTCTCAGACTGCGCCGATACCCGGACCCATCTCCTCCGGGACGGAGCGCCATGATGGACGATTTGCTCGCCGAATTCCTGACTGAAACCAACGAAAATCTCGCGGAACTCGACGTCGCCCTCGTGCGGCTTGAGCGCAACCCGAACGATGGCGACACGTTGTCGCTGATTTTCCGGCTGGTCCACACGATCAAGGGTACCTGCGGATTCCTGGGCCTGCCGCGCCTGGAGAAGGTCGCCCACGCCGCCGAGAACGTCCTTGGCCGCGTTCGCGACGGGGTGCTGGGCGTCACGCCAGACCTCGTCAGTACCGTGCTCGCGGCGATCGACCAGATCAAGTTCATCGTCGCCGGACTGGCCGCCAGCGGCGCTGAGCCGGCCGGCGATGATGGTGGGCTGATCGCGCGCCTGGATGCCGTGAGCAATGGCCGAATGGCCGGCGCGCCGGTGGAGGCGGCGCCCGTCGCGCCACCGTCAGCGCTCGCGATGGCTGAACCGCCACCGCCAGAACCGGTTGCGGTGGTGGAGCCTCCCGCCCCGCCCGCCGCCGTCGCGCCGGCGGAGCCCGCCCGCGCGGCCGCCGATCCGGTGCCTGAGGCGCCCCAGTCGGCTCAGACGATCCGCCTTGGAGTCGACGTGCTCGAGGAGTTGATGACCTTGGTCAGCGAGCTGGTGCTGACCCGCAACCAGCTTCTCCAGCTCGCCCGCACCCAGGAGAACGCGGCGTTCTCCGTGCCGCTGCAGCGCCTGTCGCACATCACCACCGATCTGCAGGAGGGCGTGATGAAGACCCGCATGCAGCCGATCGGCAACGCATGGAGCAAGCTGCCGCGGCTGGTGCGTGACCTCACGATGGATCTCGACAAGCGCATAGAGCTGGTGATGCGCGGAGCCGATACCGAGCTTGACCGGCAAGTCCTCGAGCTCATCAAGGACCCGCTGACCCATATGGTGCGCAACTCGGCCGACCATGGGCTGGAGACCCCCGCCGAGCGACGCGCGGCGGGCAAGCCCGAGACCGGGCACATCACTCTCAACGCGTTCCACGAGGGGGGCCATATCGTCATCGAGGTCGGTGATGACGGGCGCGGGCTGGCAGCGGACAAGATCAAATCGAAAATCCTTTCCAAGGGCCTCGCCACTGAGGCCGAGCTGGCCGGCATGACCGACAACCAGATCCAGCGCTTCATCTTCCGCGCCGGTTTCTCGACCGCGGCCACCATCACTGCGGTCTCCGGCCGCGGCGTTGGGATGGACGTGGTGAAGACCAACGTCGAGCGCATCGGCGGCACCATCGAGCTGGTGAGCATGGTCGGGCAGGGCACAACCTTCACCATCAAGATCCCCCTCACTTTGGCGATCGTCTCGGCGCTGATCGTCGAGGCCGGAGGCGAGCGCTTCGCCATTCCGCAGCTCAGCGTGGTCGAGCTGGTCCGCGCCGGCACCGAAAACGCCGCCGGCGCACAGGACGGCGAGCCGGTGCTGCAGATGATCAACAACACGCCGGTGCTACGGCTGCGTGACCGTCTGCTCCCACTCGTCAACCTCGCGGACCTGTTGCGCCTTGGCACCGCCTCGGCCCATTCGAACGAGGCACGCCGCCACATCGTGGTCGCGCAGGTCGGCGCCAGCCTGCTCGGTATCGTCGTCGATCGGGTGTTCGACACCGAGGAAATCGTAGTCAAGCCGGTCGCGCCGATCATGCGTCACGTCACGATGTTCAGCGGCAACACCATCCTTGGCGACGGCTCGGTGATCATGATCCTCGATCCCAACGGCATTGCCCGGGCCACCGGCATTGCCGGCTCCTCGGATGGTCGCGGCGGCGCGACCCTTCCCACCACCGCCAAGCTCGGGCAGCGGGATGACCGTGCGGCGATGCTGCTGTTCCGCGCCGGCGGGGCTGAGCCGAAAGTGGTTCCCCTCGGCTTGGTCGCCCGGCTGGAGGAAATTGCGGCCGGACAAATCGAGGCCGGTGCCGACCAAGCGGTGACTCAGTATCGCGGCCGCCTGATGCCGCTGATCCCGATGTCCGGTGAGCTGGACCTGACACGTCCGAGCCAGACTGTGCTGGTCTTCGCCGACGCCGAGCGCCGATTGGGACATGACCGCTGTATGGGCCTGGTGGTCGACGAGATCATCGACGTGGTTGAGGACAGCCTACTGATCCAACTCGGCACGAACCGCCCGGGAATCCTTGGCAAGGCGGTGGTCGCAGGCAAAGCCACTGACGTGATCGACACCGGCTACTGGCTCACCCGCGCCTTCGCCGACTGGTTCGATGGCGGCGGCGATGCCGGCCAAGGCAATGGAACGCGGCTGTTGATTGTCGAGGACAGCGCGTTCTTTCGCCAGATGCTGGAGCCGAGCCTGATCGCCGCCGGGTTCGACGTCACTTCCGTTGCCAGCGCGGCCGAGGCGCTCGTGCTCGCCGAGGCCGGCGCCCAGTTCGCCGCGATCGTGTCAGACATCGAAATGCCGGACATGGACGGCATCGCATTCGTCAGCCGCCTGCGCGCCGGCGGGCCGTGGAAGGACCTTCCGGTCATCGCATTGACCGGCATGACCAGCCCGGCCCGGATCGACGCCGGCCGCGCGGCTGGGTTCACCGACTATGTGCGCAAGTTCGAACGCGAGGCGCTGCTCACCAGTCTGCGGCAGTGCCTGACCATCTCCGCCGAACCCCGCCTCCACGCCTGACCGGGAGTCCCACATGAGTGCTACCGCCATTGACCGTCGCCAAGTCGCCGAGCCGCGCGGGGAGGAGGCCTCGGCGCGCACCCTCGTCACGCTCACCATCGCCGATCAGCTATGCGGCGTGCCGGTGTTGAGCGTGCGGGACATCCTCGGCGAGCAACCGATCACCCGCATCCCCCTGGCTCCGCCGGAAATCGCCGGCAGCCTCAATCTGCGCGGCCGCATCGTCACCGCGATCGACCTGCGGTGCCGCCTGGGCGTGCCGCCCCCCCCGCCGGGAACGCCGCGCATGTCGGTGGTGACCGAGCAGGGTGGGGACCTCTACGCCCTACTGGTGGACCAGGTGAGCGAGGTGATGACGCCCCCGGCCAGCAGCTTCGAGCGCAACCCGCCGACGTTGCCGCCGGCCTGGGCGGAATTCTGCTCCGGCATTTACCGCCTCGACGGGCGGCTGATGGTGGAGCTCGACATCGGGCGGATTCTCGCCCTTTCAAAGGAAGGATGAGCGGAACGTGACAGAACCGTCTCGCGTCTGCCTCGTGGTCGACGATAGCCGTCTGGTGCGCAAGGTGGCGCGCCGGATTCTTGAATCCAAGGGCTTCGCCGTCGAGGAGGCGGAGGATGGCAAGGTGGCGCTGGAATCCTGCCAGCGCCGGTTGCCCGGCTGCGTGCTGCTCGACTGGAACATGCCGGTGATGAACGGCATTGAGTTTCTGAAGGCACTGCGCAGCCAGTTCGGGCCTGACGAACCGCCGGTGCTGTTCTGCACCACGGAGAATGACATCTCCTTCATCGAGCAGGCCATCGAGCACGGCGCGCAGGAATTCATCATGAAGCCCTTCGATGAGGAAATCCTGGTCGGCAAGTTCTCGCAGGTTGGCCTGCTGTGACCGCGGCGCCGGCTCGGTCCGCCATTCCGCCGCCCGCGGCCGGAGAGGGGGCACGGGTGATGATCTGCGACGACTCCGTGGTCATCCGTGGGGCCCTCACCCGCATGCTGGAGGCTGATCCCGAGATCCGCGTCGTCTCCCGAGTAGCCGACGGCAAGGCGGCGCTCGCGGCGTTGCAGGCAGCGCCAGGCACGATCGACGTGGTGGTGCTCGACATCGAAATGCCAGTCATGGACGGGCTCGCCGCCCTGCCGCTCTTGCTGCGCGCCGACCCTGGGCTGCGGGTCATCATGGCAAGCACGTTGACGACCCGCGGCGCCGATATCGCCCTGCGCGCGCTCCGGCTCGGCGCGGCCGACTATGTGCCCAAACCCGCGACCTCCGCCATCGCCGATGACAGCTTTCGCCAGGAGTTGCTGGCCAAAGTGAAGGGCTTGGCCCGGCAGCGCCGCCGCGGCGCGATTCCGGCCGTACCTCGCGCAGCCGCACCGCTGCGCCGTCCGGTCCTGCGTCCGGCACCACGGCTGCTGGCGATCGGCAGCTCCACCGGCGGGCCGCAGGCGTTGTTTACGCTGGTGCAGGCGCTCGGACCGCGCCTTCCGGTTCCGGTTGTGCTGACCCAGCACATGCCGGCGACCTTCACGCCGCTGCTGGCCGAGCATCTCACGCGGATCGGCGCGATGCCGTGTGCGGAGGCGGTCGATGGTGAGATTCTCCGCCCCGGCCATATCGTGCTGGCCCCCGGCAACCGCCATCTGCTGATCGAGACCGCGGGTTCCGAGTTGCGAGCCCGCCTCAATGACGGCCCGCAGGAGAATTTTTGCCGTCCCGCGGTTGATCCCATGCTGCGCAGCGCCACCGCCGCCTGTGGCGGGCGGGTGCTCATGGTGATGCTGACCGGCATGGGCCATGACGGGCGGGACGCAACCCGCGCTTTGGTCGCCGCCGGCGGCTGCGCCATCGCCCAGGACGAGGCGACCAGCGTCGTCTGGGGCATGCCTGGTGCCATCGCCCAGGAATCGCTGTGCGACCACGTCCTTCCGCTCGGCGATCTCGCTCCCTGCATCCTCGACATTCTGAAAGCACGCAAATCATGAAGCCGCAGGCTTTCGACGTTCTCGCCGCCTGCCTTCGCAATGGCTCGGGCCTGGTGATTGGCCCGGACAAGCTCTACCTCCTGGAAGCGCGACTGGGCCGCATCCTCAAGGCCCAGGGCCTGCGCGATCTCGACGCGCTGGCCGATCGCGTCGCAGCCGATCGTGGCGGCGCGCTGGCGCGCGACGTCATCGAGGCGATGACCACGAATGAGAGCTTCTTCTTCCGCGACGACAAGCCTTTCGCGCATTTCCGTACCCATGCGTTGCCGCGCCTGCTCGCCAGCCGGCCCGTGGGGACCAAGCTGCGGATCTGGTCGGCGGCCTCATCCTCCGGGCAGGAGGCCTATTCGCTGGCGATGATCCTGTCGGAGGCCCGGGCGCAGATCGGCCCGCGCAGCGTCGAAATTCTCGGCACCGACATCAGCCGTGAGCAACTCGCCCGCGCCCAGGAGGGAGTCTACACCCAGTTCGAGGTGCAGCGCGGCCTGCCAATGCAATTCCTCGTGCGCTATTTCCGCAAAGAGGGGGCCAATTGGCGCCTCAACGATGCGATCCGCGCGATGGCGGCGTTCCGGGAATTCAACCTGCTCGCCGATCTGCGCGCACTCGGTCAGTTCGACGTCGTGTTCTGCCGCAACGTGCTGATCTATTTCGACCAACCGACCAAAACGCGCGTGCTCGAGGCGATCGCCCGGCAAATGCCGCCGGACGGGCTGCTGTATCTCGGCGGCGCCGAAACCGTGCTGGGCATCACCGATCGCTTCACCGCGTCGCCCGGCGAGCGCGGAGTCTATGAAATCACCGCTGCCACCGCCGGCGCCCGCGCCACCCCAACCCTAGCCAGGGTGGCGGGTTAAGCGACATTCGAACGCTCCGGTCCCCCGGGGTATTCGGGTCGCCAAGACCGGCATCAGCTATTCTGGGCGTCGGAGAGGGCCTGGTGGATCACGTCGTCCTTCTGCTTCGAGCCTGCCGACGAGCCGAAGTAGTAGCCGGAAATCGACGAGACGAGCGAGACGATGGCACCGACCAGAATTGACATCGTGTGGCCGTCATCCTTCCACCAGGCGAAGACGAAGGCGGCAAGGAAAATGGCCAGCCCAAAGGCCGCGATGATCAGGCGGGACAGTTCCGCCGCCTTGGACGCCCAGGGAGGCGTGGGCGAGGGGAGTGCGTTGGATCGTCCGGCGCCGCTCTTCGCCTCACCGGTGCCGGCGTCCGCCGCTTTGCTTGTCGGCGCTGGGACGCTTGCGTCGCTCGTCCCGTCCTGTGTTCCGCTCATTGTTCCCCTCTTCACACGTCTTGCCAGGCGCGTATTGCGGTCGAACTTCCGCCGGATTTCAAGCGGGTGCAGCGAATAATCGCACCCCGCGAAGGATTTTCGCGCGGCAATGACGTAGCATTGATGCGACAGCCCTCGACCCGTCCCCGGGCCATTCCACCCGGGCGATCCGCAGCGATGGCCCTTGCCCGATGCGTGCTCCGGTGCTGTTCTACCCTAATGCGACTGTCTCGACTTTTCAGGTACAGACTCGAACGGGTGGCGGCGGTGCTCGCCATCCTCGCCGTCGTGGTGCGCCTGGTCGCTGGGGTCGCCCCCTTGCCGCCGGCCGAGGTGCTTGCCGCACTCGGCGGGTCGGACATCTGCCACGCCCCCGAAAGCAATACCCCGGCGGACGATGGCCATGGCAACGCCGCGCATGATTGCGCCCTCTGCCCGGCCTGCCTGACCGCGCTGCCCTCGCTGATGGCCGGGCCGACAGCAACCGCACCCTCGGTCGTGGCCTACGCGGTGCGCTACGTACAGCCACCTTCGGGCGCCGGCCCGCCGGCAGCGCAGAACGCGAGCGCAAGGCCAAGAGGCCCCCCCGGACTGGTCTGATCACGCCTCCGCCGCGCCGGGAGACCGGGGCGGCCGATTGCTCATGACCATTGTCCGGAGACTCTCCCCATGTCGATTTTCCGTCGCGCCACCCTTCTGCTCGCCTTTTCCATCGCCAGCCCCGCCTTCGCCCAGGCCCCCTCCATCCAGGTTGACCATCCCTGGGCCCGCGCCACCGCCCCGGCCGCCAAAGCCGGCGGCGTATTCATGACCCTCACCGACACCGGCGCCCCGGACCAGCTGGTCGCCGCCGCCACCCCCGTCGCCGGCACGGCCGAGGTGCACCGCACGGTCGAGGAAAACGGCGTGATGAAGATGCAGCCGGTAACCGCGCTTGACCTTTCGCCGGGCCAGGCGGTGCGGTTCGCCCCGGGCGGCTATCACGTGATGCTGATGGGCCTCAAGCAGCAGCTCAAGCCCGGTGACACCTTCCCGCTGACCCTCACCTTCGCCAAGGCGGCGCCGCTGACGGTGACGGTAAACGTGGAGGCCGCCGGCGCCGCCGGTCCGTCGCACGACATGCACTCCAGCCACGCCATGCCCGGCATGGCGCCGGCCGCCAAGCCCTGAAGGGAGAACCGCACATGAGCCCGCATCCGACACGTAGCCTCGGTATCGCCGCCGCCATGCTCGCCGCAACCGCCCTGCCCGCCGACGCCCACGGCGTGGCCGGGGCGCGCGTTTTCCTCAGCACGCTGCAATTCGACGACCCCGCGGTCGCCGACGAGGCGACGCTGCCCACCGCCAGCTGGACCCGGCAGCCAGCCTCCGGTGGCGCCGGGCCGAGCAACGAGTTCGACCTCAACACCAGCTTCGCCAAGCGTATCACCGATAGTTTCGGGGTCTCGGTCTCGGTCGGCCATACTTGGCTCGCGACCATGGGCGACAAGACGCGCAACGGCTGGCAGAACATCGATGTCGGGTTGAAATACCAAGCCTATGTGAACCCCGAGCACGAGTTCATGGCTGCGGTCGGGCTCGACCGCGAATTCGCCCGCACCGGAACCCCTACCATCGGGGCGGACTCGGTTTCGACCACCACGCCGTCGATCAGCTTCGGCAAGGGGCTTGGCGACCTGCCGATCGGCGCGCTGCGGCCGCTCGCGATCACCGGGCAGTTCGGCGTGGCGGTCTCCGAGCGCGGGTTCAAGGTGGATTCCAGCGGCGGTGATAATGGCGGGCACGAGAACCGCTGGATCGGCGGCCTGGCACTACAATACTCCATCCCCTATTTGCAGAGCCAGGTGAAGGACTACGGGCTGCCGGACTGGCTGGCCAACCTCTCCCCGCTGGTCGAGATCGCGTGGTCCTCGCCGACCGGCCGCCCCAGCACCCAGCCGATGCAGCTCCTGGTGGCGCCGGGCGTCGCCTACTCCGGCGACTGGTATCAGCTCACCGCCGAGGCGCTGATTCCAGCCAACCGCAACACCGGGCGCAACCTTGGCGTGGTCGCCGAATTCCACGTCTTCCTCGACGACATTTTCCCCAAATCCCTCGGTGCCCCCATCACCCAGTGGGTCCGGTGACATCGGATGCAGGAGTTCATCATGAAACGTCGCAGTCTCATTTTTGCCGCCACCGCCTTGGTCGGGTCGGCCGGAGCTGCCTCGGCGCATGCCCGGCTGCGCTCGGCGGTGCCCGCGCCCGGCGATATGCTCGCGGCCGCGCCGAAGGAGGTGTCGATCGTCTTTTCCGAGGCGCTGGAGCCGAAATTCAGCCGCATCGAGGTCACCGACGCCGCCGGGGTGCGCGTCGATGACGGCGCGGCCCATAGCGGGGCGGACGCGAAGACCCTGGTCGTCGCGCTGAAACCGCTCGCCCCCGGCGACTACAAGGTGGCCTGGTGGGCCACCTCGGTCGACACCCACAAGACCGAAGGGTCCTTCAGCTTCATGCTGCACGGCTGATGGGGCCAGCCGCCCACCTGCTGGCCGATCTCGGCGCCATGACGGTCTTCGGGACCTTGGCGTTCCAGACCGCCGTGGTCGGCCGGGCAATGCGCGGCCTGATCCTCGCGTCGCTCGTCGCCTGCCTCGCCGGCGGCCTGCTCTGGCTGTCCGAGCAGGCTGCCGCGTTCGGCGCCGAGGTCTCGATGGTGCTGACCGCGACCTGGTTCGGGCGGGTGATGGCGGCACAGATGGCGCTGGTCGCGCTCGGGGCGTTGCTTGGCGGACGGGCTGGCCTCGTCCTCGCCGGGCTGGGCGTCGCCATCGGCGCGGCGCGCGGCCATGGCGCGGCGATGGGCGATGGCGACGGCCTGGTCGTCAGCCACGCCCTGCATCTGCAGGCGGCCGGGGCCTGGCTCGGGTCCCTGCCGGCATTGTTTTTGTCGATCCGGGCCGGCGAGGATATTGCGGCCCGGCGTTATGCAAGGCTCGGCCTCCCCGCCGTCCTCCTGCTTGCGGGGACGGCGGCTTGGCAGGGCTGGATCCTCGGCGGCGGCCTGCCCGGGCTGCTCGGCACCGCGTATGGCGGTGTTCTCGGGGTAAAGGCAGCCCTGTTCGCCGCGCTGCTGCTGCTCGCCTGCCTCCACCATTTCCGCCTGGTACCCGCCCTGCCGGGCCGGCGCGGCATATTCTGCGCCAGCATCCTGGTAGAGGCCGGCCTCGGTATCGGCGTCCTCGCTGCGGCCGTCGCGCTGTCCGCCATGGCGCCGGGAATGCACGAACAACCCTGGTGGCGCTTCCCCTGGCGGCCCGACGGGTTCGCCTTCGCCGACCCCGATCTGCGCGCCGAGGTGGGGACCGGCCTCGCGCTGTGCGCCCTCGCCGCGATGCTGGCGGTCGCGGGCTGGTGGCGGCACTCCCTCTGGCTCGGCGTCCCCGTCGCACTGTGGTTCGGCGTGCCGCATCTCGACCTGCTGTTCGTGCCAGCCTACCCCACCAGCTACTGGCAGCAGCCGGAACCGGCCACCCGGGAGACGGTCGCGCGCGGCGACACCCTCTACACGGAGTACTGCGCGGCCTGCCACGGCGTGGAAAAGCGCGGCGACGGACCCCGGGCCCGCACCCTGGCCATCCCGCCCGCCGATCTCACCGCCGAGCATGTGTGGGACCACGCGGATGGCGAGCTGTTCTGGTGGCTCACCGCGGGGATGCCCGGCCCCAACGGACGTCCGGTGATGCCCGGCTTCGGCGAAACGCTGAGCGAAGGGGATCGCTGGGCCCTGATCGACGCCATCCGCGCCGCCAACCCCCATCGCCGCCCGGCGCCCGTGCTCGGCGGCCATCGCCATGGCGGCGGCTAGATTTTCACCGCGCGACCACGGGTCGCCACGCTATATCCACCCTCGCATGCCCCAAAACGCCCCCCGCCCCCTGCTCACCGACCGCCGCCTGTGGATCATCGCCGCCCTCGGCTTCGCCTCCGGCCTGCCGCTCGCCCTGTCCGGCTTCACGCTGCGGCAATGGCTGACCGAGGGTCAGGTCTCCCTCGCCGCGATCGGGCTCACCGCCAATATCGGCCTCTCCTACACGCTGAAATTCCTCTGGGCCCCCCTGCTCGACGAGGTCCGCCCGCCCGGCCCGCTCGCCCGCTTCGGCCAGCGCCGCGGCTGGCTGCTGATGGTGCAGCCCCCGCTGGTCGCGTCCATCGCCTGGCTCGCGCTGTCCGACGCCGCGGCCGCGCCAGTCATGGCGATCAGCGCCGCCGCCTGCATCGCCTTCTTCTCCGCCACCCAGGACATCGCGGTCGACGCCTGGCGCATCGAGGCGTTCGACCAGCGCCTGCAAGGCGCCGCGCTGGCCGGCTATGTCTGGGGCTACCGCCTTGCCATGCTGATCTCCGGCGCCGGCGTCATCGCCGCGGCCGGCACCATCGGCTGGCACGGCGCGCTCGGCCTCGTCGCCGTGCTCTCCGCGCTCGGCATCATCGTCACCCTCCTCGCTCCCGAACCGCCGGCCATCCCCCGCGCCAAGGGCGGCGCCGGCTGGATGGCCCGCAGCGTCATCGCCTTCCGCGACCCCCTGCGCGACTTCCTCGCCCGCCCCGGCGCGCTGGTCATCATCGCCTATGTCGCGCTCTTCAACCTCGGCGAGGCGATGGCCGGCGTCATGCTCGCCCCCTTCTACCGCCACCTCGGCTTTGACCGCGCCGCCGTCGCCACCGCCATCGGCCCCTTCTCGCTGATCGCCACCATGTCCGGCATCGCGCTCGGCGGCTGGCTGGTCGCCCGCATCGGCCTGCAACGAGCGCTGATTTCCACCGGCTTCATCCAGATGGCGGCGATGGCACTCTACGTGCTCCTCAGCACCCTGCCCGGCAATCACCCGGTGCTCTACGCCACCGTGATCTGCGAGGCCTTCGTGCAGGGCCTCGCCAACGCCGCCTTCCTCGCCTACCTCTCCGGCCTCTGCGCGCGAAAATTCGCCGCCACCCACTACGCGCTGCTCACCTCGGTTGCCCCCATCGCCTCGCACACCGTTGGCGGCCTGTCCGGCTTCCTGGTTCCCCTCACCGGCTGGACCCTGTTCTACACCATCGCCATGGCCGCGGCCCTGCCGGGGATGCTGGTGATGCTCTATATCCTCCGCCGCCACCCGCCCCAGGAGATCGCCGCGTGATCAAGCACCCCGCCCGCTACCCCGACCTCGCCGACCCCCAGGCCCGCCCGCGCTACACCGGCATCTCCACCTTCTTCCGCGCCCCCACCACCGAGGACCTCGCCGCCGCGGATATCGGCATCATCGGCGTCCCCTTCGATGGCGGCGTCACCAACCGCTCCGGCGCCCGCCACGGCCCCCGCGCCGTGCGCGAGCAATCGAGCCTGCTGCGCCGCTACAACGGCGTCACCGGCGTAAAACCCTTCGAAATCGCCCGCGTGCGCGATCTCGGCGATTGCTGGATCGAGCAGCCCTTCGAGCTCAAGGGCGCACTCGGCGAAATCGAGGCCTTCCTCGCCACCGTGGTGGCGGCCAATGTGATCCCCCTCTCGGTCGGCGGCGATCACTCGATCTCCTGGCCCGTCCTGCGCGCCGTCGCCGCACGCCGCCCGGTCGGCCTCATCCACATCGACGCCCATTGCGACACCGGGGACGACTATCTCGGCTCCCGCTTCCACCACGGCGCCCCCTTCCGCCGCGCCGTCGAGGAAGGCCTGATCGACCCGAAACGCACCATCCAGATCGGCATCCGCGGCACCGTCAACGACCCGGACATGTGGGGCTTCAGCCGCGACGCCGGCATGCGCATCCTCGACATGGAGGAATTTCACGACCGCGGCTGGGCCTTCGCCGCCCAGGAGGCCCGCCGCGTCGCCGGCGACGGCCCCGTCTACCTCACCTACGACATCGACAGCCTCGACCCCTCCCAGGCCCCCGGCACCGGCACCCCGGAAGCCGGCGGCATCCAGGCGATCGAGGCACTCCGCCTGCTGCGCGGGCTGCGCGGGCTCGATTTCGTCGGCGGTGACCTCGTCGAAGTCGCACCCGGCTTCGATCCTGGCACGCTGACCGCCTTCAACGGGGCGTCACTGCTGTTTGAGATCCTGTGTCTGCTGGCGGAGGCGTTCGAGAAGCGGGAGAAGTGAAGGGAAGCGCTTCTTTTTTGAAAAAAAGAAACAAAAAACTTTTGTCCGCTTTGCTGGGTACCGCTCCCCACCATCCGCCCTCCGTACGCCAACGGCTTGGATGGAACAAAAAGATTTTTTGGTTCTTTTTGTTCACAAAAAGAACACCCTTCCTCCCCCTTTACGATCGGCCACCATGCTCCGCCTGACCGACCTCAAACTCCCGCTCGACCACCCCCCTGAAGCCCTCGTCGCCGCGATCACGGCGCGGCTCAGGCTGGAGCCAGGCGACCTCCTCGCCCACAGCGTCTTCCGCCGCGCCTGGGATGCAAGGCGCAAAAGCGCGATCCTGCTGATCTACTCGATCGACGTCACCCTGCGCGACGAAGCCGCCATCCTCGCCCGCTTCAAGTCCGACCCGCACCTCCAGCCCACCCCGGACATGACCTATCGCCCCGCCGGCCGCGCGCCCGCCGGGCTCGCCCTGCGCCCGGTGGTGATCGGCACCGGCCCCTGCGGCCTCTTCGCCGGCCTGGTGCTGGCGCAAATGGGCTACCGGCCCATCATCCTCGATCGCGGCAAAGTCGTGCGCGAACGCACCAAGGATACCTGGGGCCTGTGGCGCCGCTCGGTGCTGAACCCCGAATCCAACGTCCAGTTCGGCGAGGGCGGCGCCGGCACCTTCTCCGACGGCAAGCTCTACAGCCAGATCAAGGACCCCCGCTACCTCGGCCGCAAAGTGCTCACCGAATTCGTCAAGGCCGGGGCGCCGGAGGAAATCCTCACCGTCGCCAAGCCGCATATCGGCACCTTCCGCCTCGTCACCATGGTCGAAAGCCTGCGCGCCACCATCGAGGGCCTCGGCGGCGAATACCGCTTCCAGACCAAGGTGACCGACATCGAGCTCGATGCCGCCCGCCACGTCCGCGCCGTCATCTGCGAGGATGGCACCCGCATCGCCGCCGACCACGTCGTCCTCGCCGTCGGCCACAGCGCGCGCGACACCTTCGCCATGCTGCATCAGCGCGGCGTCGATATCGAGGCCAAGCCCTTCTCCATCGGCGTGCGCATCGAACACCCGCAATCCCTCATCGACCGCGCCCGCTTCGGCGCCTTCGCCGGCAACCCGATCCTCGGCGCGGCGGACTACAAACTCGTCCACCACGCCGCCAACGGCCGCGCCGTCTACAGCTTCTGCATGTGCCCCGGCGGCACCGTGGTCGCCGCGACCTCCGAGCCAGGCCGCGTCGTCACCAACGGCATGAGCCAGTACTCCCGCAACGAACGCAACGCCAACGCCGGCATCGTCGTCGGCATCACCCCCGCCGACTACCCCGGCTCCCCCCTCGCCGGCATCGACTTCCAACGCCACTGGGAATCCGCCGCCTTCCTCGCCGGCGGCTCCACCTACGCCGCCCCCGCCCAACGCGTGGCCGACTTCCTCGCCGCCCGCCCCTCCACCGAACTCGGCACCGTGCTCCCCTCCTATCGCCCCGGCGTACACATGACCGACCTCGCCACCTGCCTGCCCGACTTCGCCGTCACCGCCATGCGCGAGGCCCTCCCCGTGTTCGGCCGCCAAATCGCCGGCTTCGACATGGACGACGCCCTGATGACCGGCGTCGAAACCCGCACCTCCTCCCCCATCCGCATCCGCCGCAACGCTGGCCTGCACAGCGTAAATACCCCCGGGCTGTTCCCCGCCGGCGAAGGCGCCGGGTTCGCCGGGGGCATCCTCTCGGCGGGCGTCGATGGTATTCGTATCGCGGAGGCGGTGGCGCGGAGTATTGGAGTGAAGTAAGGAAGCGCTTCTTTTTTGAAAAAAAGAAGCAAAAAACTTTTATTCCCTTGCCGAGTACCGCTCCCAACCATCCCCCTTCTGTACGCCAACGGCATGGATGGAATAAAAAGTTTTTTTGGTTCATTTTGTTCACAAAAAGAACTTCTTTTTCCCACTTGTTTTCCTCACTTGGGGCCGTATCTATTGGCTTCGCCGCCATCCACGGCATGCGT
>CAIWAJ010000496.1:0-3956 GCA_903910565.1 uncultured Rhodospirillales bacterium | reverse complement strand
ACAGCCCGTAGGAGGCCACTCGCGCCGGGTCCACCCGCACCCGCACGGCCGGGCGCATGCGGCCCTGCACGCTCACCTGGCCCACCCCGTCGATCTCGGCGAGCTTGGGTTGCAGCAGGGTGTCGGCGGCGTCGGACACCCGATCGAGCGTGATGTTGTCGCTCAGCAGCGCGATGGTGAGGATCGGCGCGTCGGCCGGGTTCACCTTGGCGTAGACCGGCGGGTAGGGCAGCGTGGTGGGCAGCACGCCGGCGGCGGCGTTGATGCCGGCCTGCACGTCCTGCGCCGCGCTTTCGATGTTGCGGGCGAGCGAGAATTGCAGGGTGATCTGGCTGGTGCCCTCGGCCGAGGTCGAGGTCATGGTGGTCAGGCCCTGGATCTGGCCGAACTGGCGCTCCAAGGGCGCGGTGATCAGGCTCGCCACCGTGTCGGGGTTGGCGCCCGGCAGTTGGGTGGTGATCTGGATGGTCGGGAAATCCACCTGCGGCAGCGCCGAGACCGGCAGGCCGCGATAGCCCAGCAGCCCTGCCAGCACCACCGCGAGCGCCAGCAGGGAGGTCGCGATCGGCCGCGCGATGAAGGGCGCGGATATGTTCATCCCGCCGGCCGCCGCTGGCCGCCCTGCCGCTGCGCCGGCGCCGCGCCGGGCGCCGCGGGCGTGTCCGTGGCGGCGGGCAGCACGTTCACCTTGGAATTATCCGACAGCCGCGCCGCGCCATCCACCACCACCCGCTCGCCCGCCTTCAGCCCCTCGGTGATCACGCTGGCCTGGAGGTCCTCATGGCCGACCACGATGCTCCGCCGCGCCACCGTGGCGGCATCGGTCACCACGAAGACGAAGGCGCCGCGCGGCCCGCGCTGCACCGCCACCGGCGGCAGCACCACCACGCCCTTCTGCGTCTCGGCGCGCAGCCGCACGTTGACGAAAGCGCCCGGCCACAGGCGCAGCGCCTCGTTGGGGAAGCTCGCCTTCAGCTTGATGGTGCCGGTCGACTGGTCCACCTGGTTGTCGAGCACCGTCAGCGTGCCGCGCTCGGGCGTGCCGCGCTGCCCGGCGCCCTGCACGAAGGCCAGCACCTCCGGCATGCCCTGCGCCATCGCCGCGGCCACCAGCGGCAGGGATTGCTGCGGCAAGGTGAACTGCACGTTGATCGGCTTCAGCGTCGTCACCGTCACCAGCCCCAGGGGGTCCGAGGCATGGACGATGTTGCCGGCATCGACCACCCGCACGCCGAGCCGCCCATCCACCGGCGCCACGATGGTGGTGTAGCCAAGCTGGGTGCGGGCGCTGTCGATCACCGCCTGATCGCCGGCCACCAGCGCCTCGAGCTGGGCCACCAGCGCCTTCTGGGTATCGGCCTGCTGGGCCGAGGTATAGGCGGTGGCGGCGAGCTTCTGGTAGCGGATGAGGTCGATCCGCGCATTGGCCAGCGTCGCCTCGTCCTGCCGCTTCTTGGCCTCGGCCTGGTCGAGCGTGGCCTGGAAGCCGCGCGCGTCGATGCGCGCCAGCACGTCGCCCTGGCGAACCTCCTGGCCCTCCTTGAAGCGCACCTCCACCAGCGGCCCGTCCACCAGCGGCTTGACCAGCACGTTGGCCGAGGCCTGCACGGTGCCGAGCCCGTCGAGATAAATCGGCACGTCGCGCGCCTCCGCGGCGGTGACCACCACGGGGATGCCGTCCGGCCCGCGCCGCGCCGCCGCCGGGGGGGCGCGATGGGTCCACCACCACCAGCCGCCACCGGCGGCGGCGATCAGCGCCAGGAAGAGGAGGATACGGCGCATGCTATTGTACGTCCCGCGGTGGAAGGGAAGGGAAGCGCTAATTTTTTGAAAAA
Source organism: uncultured Rhodospirillales bacterium (assembly GCA_903910565.1). Taxonomy (GTDB): domain Bacteria; phylum Pseudomonadota; class Alphaproteobacteria; order Acetobacterales; family Acetobacteraceae; genus CAIYPH01. The sequence continues at coordinate 2,121 of CAIWAJ010000496.1, read as the reverse complement.
AAGAAGCAAAAAACTTTTATCCGCTTCGCATCACGCATGCCCGGGAAACTCCGCGCCAAACGGAGCAAAAAGTTTTTTTGGTTCTTTTTGTTCACAAAAAGAACACCCTTCCGTCATGGCTTGCCATCCTCACTGGCCCACCCGCCCCCCATCGCCTTGTAGAGCGACAGCAACGCCTGGAACCGCGCGAGGCGCACCTGGGCCAGCGAATCGAGGTCATTGAACAGCGTGGTCTGCGCCTGCAGCGCGTTGACGATGTCCGACGTGCCGGCCCGCACCTGGGCGCCGGCGATATCGGCGGCGAGCTGGGCGACGCGCACGGCCTCGCGCAGCAGACGCTCCTGCTCGGTGGCGAAGGTGAAGGCGGTGATGGCGGTATCGACGTCGGTGAAGGCTTGCAGCACCGTCTTGCGGTAGTCGGCGGCGAGTTCGTCATACTGCGCCCGGCTGAGCGCGACGCCGGCGGCGGTGCGGCCATTGTCGAAAATCACCTGGCTGGCCGACGCGGCGGCGTTGGCGAAGATCGAGCCGGGGCCGAACAGCGTGCCGAGCGCCAGCGCCTGGAACCCCGCGGCGCCCGACAGCGAGACGGTGGGGAAGAAGGCGGCGCGGGCGACCGTGATGTCGGCATTGGCGGCGCGCAGCCGCGCCTCGGCGGCGGCGACGTCGGGCCGGCGGGCGAGCAGGGCCGAGGGCAGGCCCGGCTTCACCGCGGGCAGGCTGAGCGTGGTGAGCGTGCCCGGCCGCACCGCGATGGCGGCAGGCGGCTTGCCGATCAGCACCCCGAGCGCGATCACCTGCTGTTCGAGCTGGCTTTTCAGCGCCGGGATCTGCGCCCGGATGCCGGCCACCAGGGCGCCCTGCTGCGCGACATCGAGCGCCGAGGCGGTGCCGACCTCCTGGCGCGCCTGGATGGCGTTCTGGATCGCCTCGGCGTCGCGCAGATTGCGGTTGGCGACGTCGAGCCGGTCCTGCAAGGCGAGCGCCTGGAACCAGGTGGAGGCGACGGCGGTGACGGTGGAGAGCGCGACCGATTGCTGGTCGAACCGGCTGGCCAGCGCGCTCTGGCGCGCCGCGTCCCGCGTGGCGGCGAGGCGGCCCCACAGGTCGAGTTCCCAGCTCACCGCCGGGCCGAGCTGGTAGGTGCGGGTCTCCGCGTTCTTGCCGGTGATGCCGCCGATCTTGCGGGCAATGGTGCGGTTCCAGGCGGCGTCGCCGGAGGCGCTGATGCTGGGCAGCAGCCCGGCGCCGGCGATCACCAGCTGGGCGTCCGCCTGGCGGACGCGCGCGGCGGCGGCCTCGATATCGGGGCTGGCGGCGCGGGCCTGCGCGATCAGCCCGTTCAGCTCCGTGGAGCCGAAGCCTGTCCACCAGGTGGCCGACGGCCAGGCGGCATCGGCGCTGGCCGGAGTGGCGCGATAGGCGTCCGGCAGATCGAGCGCCGGCATCGGCGCGTCGGCGCCGGTCGTGCAGGCGGCAAGGCCACTCAGCGCGGCAATGAGGAGGGGCAGGCGCATGCGGTCCTTCGCGTCGGAGTGGCGTGTCTGAGCGGTCGCGGCTTACGCCGCGCTTGCCGGGACATTGCTGTTAGCACATCCGCCGGCGTTTGCGCCGCCGCGCCGCCATCCGCGCCGGCACAGGAGGCGCCCATGAGATTTGCGCCATAGGGCCGGGCGTGGTCCGCCCGACCTATGGCGCAAATGGGCATGCCTGTGCCCCAAATCAATGGCGCATGGCGAATTCTTTCCAAGATATTTGAAAAATCCTGACTTGTCAATCAATTATAGCTAAGAAAAAATATTTTCCCTCCCGATGTGGCGGCGCATTGCGCCACGATGCGCCACCAACTGCGCCGCCAAACCGGCCGAGGGCGTAACATGTCAAGGGGTGGCGCAAGGGAGGGTGTTCTTTTTGTGAACAAAAAGAACCAAAAAAACTTTTCAATCACTTGCGCGCCGGCGGCGTGCCGGGCTCGGACGACCCGGAGCGGTACATACCAATCGATGAAAGTTTTTCGCTCTTATTGCGTCATCTGTTGAGATCTGCGATTCTACTCCCCGGCGTCAGGGGAACATCTCAGGTATGGACAAAGTGGCGTTTGGGCGGTGGCTTGCCGGGATT
>CAIWAJ010000495.1:0-1800 GCA_903910565.1 uncultured Rhodospirillales bacterium | reverse complement strand
TCGCGGACTCACCCATCGCAGACCCGTCGATCGCGCGCAGTACGCCCGTCATCACATCGGGGAAGCGCTCCGCCCGGCCACGCGCCCGCGTCCCGGCCGGCCCGAACAGGGCGGCCAGCAACGCGCATAGCATCGCGCCGAGAACGGCGGCGATGTCCTGCACGGCGTGCGGGGGATGGGTGGCGGGGTGGGACATGTGGTTTCGGTTATTCCTGATTTGCGAATGTGTTTTTATAATTCACCTTTCGGTGAAAGGCAAGCGAAATATCGTCCTCGCTGAGATTTTTTCCTTCCGCCCCGGCGGGGTGACCGGATGCCCTTGACGAATGGGGCGCGCGGACTAACTATCATTATAGTAGTTAATGGCGGTCCAGGATGGTCCAACGCAAAAGCTTCAACGGCATGGCCTGCCCGATCGCCCGGGGCCTTGAGCATGTCGGCGAGTGGTGGTCGATGCTGATCCTGCGCGACGCGCTCAAGGGGGCGACGCGGTTCGAGCAGTTCCAGGACAATCTCGGCATCGCGCCGGGCATGCTCACCCGCCGGCTGGCCGCGCTGACCGACTCGGGGCTGCTGGAGCGGCGGCGCTACTGCGATCATCCGCCGCGCGACGAATACGTGCTCACCCCGCGCGGACGGGATTTCCGCCCGGTGCTGCTGGCGATGCTCGCCTGGGGCAACCGGCATTTCCCGCCGGAGAATGCGACGATGCGCATCGTCGATCTCGCCACCGGCGCGCCGGTCGATCCCGTGCTGGTCGATCCGCGCACCCTCCTGCCCGTCGACGGCCCGGGATATGCCGTGCAACCTTTTTCGACCCGAGGCCAGACACATGACTGATCCGGCAACCTTGGCCAGCATGGCCGGCATTGACGTGATGCGCGGCCTTCTCGATGGCCGCCTTCCCGCACCGCCCGCCATCGGCCTGATCGGCATCACGCTGACGGAGGTTGACCCCGGCCGCGTGGTGATGCGGCTGGTGCCCGGTCCGCAGCATGCCAACCCCATGGGCACCATGCATGGCGGCATGCTCGCCACCCTGCTCGACAGCGTGATGGGCTGCGCGGTGCACACCACGCTGGCGCCCGGCAGCAGCTACAGCACGTTGGAAATCAAGGTGAACTATATCCGCGCGGTCACGCCGGCGTCCGGCGAACTGGCCGGCGAGGGCAAGGTGGTGCATGCCGGCCGCCGCTCCGCCGTCGCCGAGGGGCGGGTGACGGACGCCAAGGGCCGCGTGGTCGCCACCGCCAGTACCACCTGCATCATCCTGGAGTCCGCCTCATGAGCGCCACCCTCGCGCAAGCGGGCATGAACCCGCGCACCCGCATGCTGCTGCAAGGCGCCATCGTGCCGACGCTGCTGCGCATGGCCTGGCCGAACGTGGTGGTGATGCTCGCGCAATCCGCCACCGGCCTGATCGAGACCTACTGGGTGGCGCGGCTCGGCACCGATGCGCTGACGGGCATGGCGCTGGTCTTCCCCGGCTTCATGCTGATGCAGATGCTGTCGGGCGGCGCCATCGGCGGCGGGATTTCCTCGGCCGTGGCCCGCGCGCTGGGCGGCGGGCGGCGCGACGATGCCAATGCGCTGGTGATGCATGCCATCGTCATCAATGTCGCGCTCGGCGTGCTCTCGGGCGCGATTTTCCTTATTTTCGGCGCGCCGCTCTACCGCGCGCTCGGCGGCAGCGGCGGCTCCCTCGCGGCGGCGTTGATCTACTCGAACATCATCTTCGCCGGCGTGCCGCTGACCTGGCTGCTGAACGCCTTCGCCAGCGTGATCCGCGGCACCGGCAAC
>CAIWAJ010000494.1:0-10110 GCA_903910565.1 uncultured Rhodospirillales bacterium | reverse complement strand
TCGGTGCAGGCGGAGGTGCTGAACCTGCTGGCCGATTTGCAGGAGCGGCGCGGCCTCACCTATTTGCTCGTCAGCCACAACCTCGCGGTGGTGGCGCATCTCTGCCCGATGGTCGGCGTGATGCAGGGCGGCGAGATGGTGGAGACGGTCAGCCGCGCAGATCTGCGCGCCGGGCGGACGGTGCATCCCCACACCACCGAATTGCGCCGGTTGAGCACGGAGCTCGAGGAGGCCTGACATGCAGCCCGGCAATCGCAAATTCACAGAGAAGGTCCTCGCCCGGGACGGCGTAGGGCTCGCCACCGACATCTATTTGCCCGACGGGCCCGGCCCCTACCCGGTGGTGCTGGAGCGCACCCCCTATGGGCGTGACCTGGTCAGCCGCAGTGAACTGACCGCCGCCGACCGCACCGCGATTTCGCGCGCCGATCTCGCCGGGTTCTTCACCGCGCATGGCTATGCCGTGGTGTTCCAGGATAATCGCGGCCGCCATGGCTCCGAGGGCGTGTTCGTCAAATACCTCTCCGACGGCGAGGACGGCTATGATTGCTGCGCCTGGATCGTCGCGCAGGAGTGGTGCGATGGCCGTATCTGCACCATGGGGCTGTCCTACGCCGCCCATACCCAGGCCGCCCTTGGCTGCCTCGACGCGCCGGGGGTGGTGGCCCAGGTGCTCGATTGCGGCGGCTTCGCCGATGCCTGGCGCGGCGGCATCCGCCAATGGGGCGCCTTCGAGCTGAAGCAGGCGACGTGGGCGCACAAGCAGGCCATCCTCTCGCCAGAGGCCCAGGCCGACCCGGTGATGAAGGCGGCCCTTGAGGCCGAGGATATCCGCGACTGGTTCACCCGCATGCCCTGGCAGGAGGGCCATTCGCCGCTGCGCCACCACCCGGACTACGAGGCCTATCTGTTCGACCAGTGGCGCCACGGCACGTTCGACGGCTACTGGCAGCAGGTCGGCATTTGGGCGGAGGGCTTCCACCACCGCTACAGCATGGCCGATTGCGTCCACATGTCGTCCTGGTACGACGCCTATCCGCTGACCGCGACGGGCAACTATCTCGGCCTTAAGAAGGCCGGCCGCGGGCCGCAGCGTCTCATTCTCGGCCCCTGGACGCATGGCGATCGCAGCGACACTGTGTTCGGCGACGTCGATTTCGGCCCCGACGCGGCGATCGACTCCTGGGCGGGCGACTGGAAGCAATACCGCCTGCGTCACTTCGATAGCGTCATCAAAGGCAAGCCCAACCCCGAGCCGCCGGTGCGGCTGTTCATGATGGGCGGCGGCTCCGGCCGCAAAACCACCGCCGGCCATCTCGCCCATGGCGGCCACTGGCTGCGGTTCGCCGGCTGGCCGCCGCCGGAGGCGATACCGATGGCCTATCACCTCCATCCCGCCGGGCGGCTCGACCCCGCCGACCCATCCGACGACGCCGAGCCGGTGTCCTTCGATTTCGACCCCGCCAACCCTGTCCCGACCATCGGCGGCACGCTCACCAGCATGGAGCCGGTGGCCTCCGGCGGCGCCTGGAACCAGGTGGAGTCCCCCGAATTCTTCGGCTGCAAGCCGCCATACCTGCCGCTCGCCTCCCGCGCCGACGTTTTGGCGTTCCAGACCAGGCCGCTCGCCGGCCCTGTCCGCGTCGCCGGGCCGCTGACGGCGACGCTCTGGGTCGCGACCGACGCGCCGGACACCGATTTCACCGCAAAGCTGCTCGATATCTACCCTGCCTCCGCCGACTACCCCCAGGGCTACGCGCTGCTTCTGGCCGACGGCATCTGCCGCCTGCGCTACGCCGAGGACCCCGCCCGGCCCCGCCTGCGCAAACCCGGAGAGGTGGTGAAAATCACCATCACGCTGTTCCCTACCGCCAATGTCTTCATGCCGGGCCACCGCATCCGGCTCGACATCTCTTCCTCCAACTTCCCAAAATACGACGTCAACCCCAACACCGGCGAACCGGAGGGAGCAGCACGGCGCAAGCGCGTCGCGGTGAACACAGTGTTCATGGACGCGACCCGCCCGAGCCACGTGACGCTCCATCTCCTGCCGTGAACTGAACCGAGACCATCATGCCGCAGCCCGACCATATCTCCGCCTTCGGCGTGCCGGATGCCGCCACGCTCGACGACGATCTCAAGACGATCTGGGCGAAATGCGTGGAGAAACTGGGCTTCGTGCCCAACGTCTACCAGACCTACAGCCTCAAGCCGCAGCGCCTGCGCCACTTCATGGCGATGTACAACGACATCATGCTGGCCCCCTCCGGCCTCTCTAAGCTGGAGCGCGAGATGGTCGCCGTCGTCGTCTCCTCCGCCAATCGCTGCTACTACTGCCTGGTGGCTCACGGCGCCGCGGTGCGGCAGCTCTCGGGGGACCCCGAACTTGGTGAGATGATGGCGCTCAATTACCGGGTGGCGAAGCTCGATGCGCGCCAGCGGGCGATGCTGGATTTCGCCTGGAAAATGACCACCACACCCTGGCTGATCGACGACGCCGACCGCGGGGGTCTGCGCATGCTCGGCCTCTCCGAGCAGGACCTGTTCGACCTCGGCGAGACGGTCGCCTTCTTCAACCTCTCCAACCGCATGGCCTCAGCCTCCGACATGATGCCGAACCGCGAATACCACCAGGCCGCGCGCGGGGCCGTCACGGCCGAACCGCCGGCGCCCCCGGCCCTGGCTCCCACCCCCGTTTCGCCTAGCGTCGCGAAGCAAGTGCCGGCAAAGCCGGGTGTGAAGCGATGAGAAAGCGCGTTCATTTTATGAACCAAAAAATCGGAAAGCTTCTTGTGCCATCCATGCCGTTGGCGGACCTCGATTTCGAGACACCAAACGAAGACTTCGCCAAGCTGCTGGCCGTTCAGGCTAGGCAAAACCAAATCCTCTCCGCCGGTGTTCGCTCCCAAAATTGAATCCGCCGTTCTTTTTGTTCACAAAAAAAGACCTTCCCATCGTCCACTCCCGAAATAGTATCTGCTCTCACCGGTTGGCGCGCTCGAGCACACCGTGCAGCAGCACATCGGCGCCGGCGGCGCAGTGCTCGGGCGTGCACCATTCGAGCTCGCTGTGGGAAATGCCGTCCCGGCAGGGCACGAAGATCAGCTCGGTCGGGCAGATTTTCGTCATGTTGAAGGCGTCGTGGCCCGGCCTGGTGCGCATGCGCTGGCAGGAGAGGCCGAGTTTGGCGGCGGCCGCTTCGGCGACGGCGATCATGGTCTCGTCGAAGTGGATGGGGTCGCGCCGGCGTTTGACCAGGATGTTGAAGGTGAGCCCGGTTTCGGCGGCGATGGCGGTGCGAGCGGCCTCGATGGCGGCGTCCATCTCCAGCAGCCCGGCCTCGTCGGGGTGCATGATGCCGTAGCTGAAGGCGGCTCGGTGGGGGATGTTGATGCGGTTATTGGGCCAGATGTCGATCACCGTGGAGGAGGCGGAGCCGGAAGGGGCATGGGCACGGCCGACGCGGTCGATCGCGTCGATCAGTTTCGCCGCCCCCACCAGCGCGTTGCGCCGGCGCAGCATCGGCTCGGACTGGATGTGGGAGTTGGCGCCGATGCATTCGAGATCGACGAAGATCGAGAAATGGCTGTGCGTCACCGCGCCGATGGTGATGCCGGCCGCTTCCAGCAGCGGGCCCTGTTCGATGTGGAGTTCGAAATAGCTGTCGACCGGGCGGCCGCCCATGGGCGTGTCTCCATGGTAGCGGATGCGGCGGAGTTCCTCGCCGAAGCGCAGCCCGGCACGGTCGGTGCTGGCATGGGCGGCGGCGAGATCGAGTTGGCCGGCGAAGACTGCCGAGCCCATGAGGCCGGGGGAGAAGCGGGCGCCTTCCTCGTTGGTCCAGTTCACCACCTCGAGCGGCCGTTTGGTGACGATGCCGGCCTCGTGGATGGTGCGGGCGACTTCGAGTGCGCCGAGCACGCCGAGCGGGCCATCGAATTTGCCGCCGGGGGACTGAGTATCGAGATGGCTGCCGAACATCACCGGCGGCAGGCTGTCATCGGCGCCGGGGCGGCGAGCGAACATGTTGCCCATGCCGTCGATGGTGAGCGCGAGCCCGGCCTCGCGGCACCAATGGGCGAACACGCCGCGCGCGTCGCGATCGCCATCGGTGAGGCTCATCCGGTCAAGCCCGCCGAGTGGGAGGGCGCCGATGGAGCCCTGGGTCATCAGGTCCGACCAGAGGCGGCCGGCGTTGACATGCAGCATCGGTCAGGCCGCCTTTGCGAGGTCACGGGTGAGGCGGGAGATCAGGAAATCGGTGTCCATGACGTCTCCGAACACGTTGTAGAAGGCGAGCAGCGAGGCCTGGTGCTCCTCCATGGTCATCGCCGCATTGGCGTCGGTGACCATGATGGTCTTGAAGTTCGACATCATCGCGTCCCGCGCGGAGGACTCGCAACAGATATTGGTGACCGTCCCGGTGATCAGCACCGTGTCGAGCCCGCGGGCGCGCAGCAGGTCGGGCAGTTTGGAGGCGCCGGGGAGGAAGGCGCTGAAGCGGTATTTCTTGACGATGCTGTCCTCGGGCTTCACCTCCAGCAGCGGCCACAGCTCATGGCCCTTGGTGCCCTCGGACATCGCGGCCGCGCGCATCGCCTGGCGCTTGGGTGTCGCCATGTCCTCCAGCACGGACCATTCGACCTTGGTGCGCGCGTTGAAGGTGTTCTTGATCCACACGACATGCCCGCCGGTGGCGCGCACCGCGCCGGCGAGGCGGTTGACGTTGGGCACGATGTCCCGCGCCATCGGGCATACGGCGTGGCCGACCTCGTCATCCATGAAGCCGTTTTGCAGATCGACCACGATCAGGGCGGTGCGCGTAGGGTCGAGATCGGCGAAGACGTGGGGCGTGCCGCGGCGTTCGATGACGCGGGCCTGCATGGCGGGGGGGATATCGAGCCAGTTCATCGGTGCTCTCCTAGATGGGGGTGCGAAGGCAGCGGACCATGCGGCCCGGGGCGGGGAAGCTCGGTTCGGGGGCGATGCTGCGGCAGGATTCCATCGCGTGGGCGCAGCGTGGCGCGAAGCTGCAGCCGGGCGGCAGGCGGCGCAGGTCGGGCGGGCTGCCGGGGATGGCGGCGATGTCGTGGTCGCGGCTCTGGCCGTGCACGGTCGAGGCGAGCAGGCCCTGGGTGTAGGGATGCATCGGTGCCGCGAGCACGTCGGCCACCGGCCCCTGCTCGACGATGCGGCCGGCATACATCACCGCCACCCGGTCGGCGATTTCGCTGGCCACCCCGAGATCATGGGTGACGAAGATGGTGGCCATGCCCATTTCGCGCTGAAGGCGGCGGAGCAGCACCAGCACCTGGATCTGCACGGTGGCATCGAGTGCCGTGGTCGGCTCATCGGCCAGCAACAGGCGGGGGCCGCAGGAGAGCGCCATGGCGATCATGGCGCGCTGGCGCAGGCCGCCAGAGAGTTCGTGCGGATAGGAATCGAGCCGCCGCTCCGGCGAGGGAATTTTCACGAGCTCCAGCAGTTCCAGCGCCTTGGCCCGCGCTTCCGCCTTGCTGCCGCCCTTGTGGCGGCGGATGGTTTCGATGATTTGCGCGCCGACGGTGTAGACCGGGTCGAGCGCCGTCATCGGCTCCTGGAAAATCATCGAGACGGTGCCGCCGCGCAGGTCCCGGAGGGCGCGGTTGTCGAGGCTCAGCACATCCTGTCCGCCGACGCGAATGCTGCCGGCGATTTTGGTGCGGCCGGGCGGCAGCAGGCGCATCAGGGCGCGCAACGTGACGCTTTTGCCCGACCCGGATTCGCCGAGGATGCACAGCACTTCGCCTGGCATCACCCGCAGCGAAACCCCATTCACCGCATGGGCGGTCGCCTCGCGGCTGACGAAGCGGACGGTGAGATCGTCGATCTCGACGATCGGCTTGAGCGCGATGGAGCCCTCCATCTCAGGCCGCCCGCGCGGGGGCGAGGCTGTGGCCCGAGCCCTCCGTCTCCATGTGGCAGGCCGCGACATGGGTAGAGCGGTCCCGCCAGGCGCCGAGGGCCGGCACCACATCGGCGCACACCGCCTCGGCATGGGCGCAGCGGGTGCGGAAGCGGCAGCCGGAGGGCGGGTCGATCGGGCTCGGCGGATCGCCGGTGATCGGCGCCTCCTCGATCCGCCGCGCCGGGTCCATCGAGGGGCGCGAGGCGAGCAACGCACGGGTATAAGGGTGGCGCGGACGGGCGAAAATCTCCTCGACCGGGCCGAGCTCGACGATATGGCCGAGATACATCACCAGCACGCGGTCGGAGATGTATTGCACCACGTTGAGGTCGTGGCTGATGAACAGATAGGTAAGGTTGAAGCTCGCCTTCAGCGCCCGCAGCAGGTTCAGCACCTGCGCCTCGACCGATTTGTCGAGCGCGGAGACCGCCTCGTCGAGCAGCACCATGCGCGGCGAAATCGCCAAAGCGCGGGCGATGTTGACGCGCTGCTTCTGCCCGCCAGACAACTCATGCGGGTAGCGTGGGCCGAATAAATTGGGGTTGAGGCCGACCTTGGTGAGCAAATCCCGCGCAATGCGGCGGGACTCCGCGCGTTTCGCCCCGTTGACGAAGGGGCCGAAGGCGACGCTGTCCTGCACCGGCATGCGCGGGTTGAGAGAGGAGTAGCTGTCCTGGAACACCATCTGCACCTGCTTGCGCAGGTCCGACGCGCTGATGCCGTCGGGGCTGCCCACCGCGTCGCCGTCGAAAATCAGGCTGCCGGCATCGGGCGGGATGAGGTGGAGCAGCAGCCGGGCGAGGGTAGATTTGCCGCAGCCGCTTTCACCGACCACGCCGAGGGTTTCGCCCTTGAAGACCGTGAAGGAGACGCCGTCCACCGCCTTCACCGCGGCCGGCCGGCCTTCGGTGGTTTTGACGCGGAAGTGCTTCTTCAGGTCGCTGACGATCAGCAGCGGCTGGGCCGGGCCGCCGCGGTCTTCGGGGTGGAGTTCCAAGGTGTCGGTCATCGGGGGGCTCCGGGAAGGAAGCGTTTCTTTTTTTGAAAAAAGAAACAAAAAAACTTCACTCGTGGCTTCGCCGCCCGTGGGACCAAGAGACTGAGCGAATAAAAGTTTTTTGCTTCTTTTTCTCAAAAAAGAAGCGCTTGCTTCCTCCCCCATCACATCCGCACATCCATGGCCGCACGGATCCCGTCGCTGACCAGGTTGAAACAAATCGAGGTGATGAAGATCGCCGCCCCCGGCATCGCGCAGATCCAGGGATTGACGTAGATCGACTGCCGCAGCGTCGAGAGCATCAGCCCCCAGTCGGGCTCCGGCGGCTTCACGCCGAGGCCGAGGAAAGACAGTCCGGAGGCGAGCAGGATCGAGACCGATATCAGGCTCGAGGCGTAGATGAAGATCGGGCCGAGCACGTTGCCGAGCACGTGGTAGCGCACGATGGCGAAGCGTCCGGCGCCCGAGGCGCGCGCGGCCTCGATGAAATCGAGATTGCGCACCTGGGAGGTCGCGGTCTCGGCGATGCGGCACAAAGCGGGGGTGAACACCATGGACAGCGCGATCATGCCGTTCGCCACGCCGCCACCCATGGCGCCGGAAATGGCGACGGCGAGGAGCACGGAGGGGAATGCATAGAACACGTCCGTCGTGCGCATGATCGCGGTGTTCACCTTGCCGCCGGCGAAGCCCGCGATGACGCCGAGCGTGCCGCCGGCGATGGTGGCGATCAGCACCGGCACCAGGCCCATCAGCAGGGAAATCCGCCCGCCATGGATGATGCGGCTCAGCAGGTCCCGCCCCAGTTCATCGGTGCCGAGCATGTGGTTGCGCCAGCCGAAGGGCTTGAGGCGGCCGATCACGCTCTCCTTGTAGGGATCGAACGGCGCCACCCAGGGCGCAAACACGGCGGCGAGGATGATCAGAAGGATGACGGCGCCGAATCCCAGCGTGACGGGGTCATGGCGCAGACGGTAGCCAACGCTTTGCCAATAGCTGCGCACCTTGGCTTCCGGCAGGGCGGCGGCATCGAAATCGGCGGGCGCGGTCGTCGCGGATTGGGACATGGGCGTGCTCCGGTCAGGCGCGGCGGATGCGCGGGTCGATGGTCGATTGCAGCAGGTCGACGACGAGGTTGGTTGCCACGAACACCAGCGAGAGCAGCAGGATGGCGCCCTGCAGCACGGGGATGTCGCGGTTGATGATTGCCTTGGCCAGCAGGAAGCCGCTGCCGGGCCAGGTGAACACGGTCTCGATCAAGATCGAGCCACCCATCAGGTAGCCAAACTGCAACCCCATCACCGCCAGCACCTGCGGCATCGCGTTTTTCAGCACGTGTCGGATCACCGCCGGTTCGCTCAGCCCCTTGGCGCGCAGCGTGGTGACGAAATCGAGCCCGCGCACCTCGGCCACCGCGGCGCGGGTGGTGCGCGCGATGATGCCGATCGGGATCATCGAGAGGGTGAAGACCGGGAGCACCAGGTAGCGCAGGTCATTTGGGCTGAAGATGCTGAAGCTCGCCGAACCGCTTGGCCCCATGCCGGTCGCTGGCAACACCATGAATTCCACGGCGAAGACGATGACCAGGACGATGCCGAGCCAGTAGTTGGGCAGGCTCACCCCCATCACCGCGATGCCGGTGACGATGCGGTCGAGCCAGCCGCCCGGCGCGCAACCGGCGATGGCGCCGAGCGTGTAGCCGATCGAGAAGGCGATCGGCACCGCGAAACCCACCAGCACCAGCGTGTTGCGCAGCGAACCGATGACCTCGCCGATCACCGGCCGCCGGGTCGAGATCGAGACGCCGAAATCCCCCTGCACGACGTGCCACAGCCAGAGCGCGAACTGCACCGGGATCGGCTTGTCGAACCCGTATTCGTGCTTGATCAGCTCGATCACGTCAGCCGTGGCATCGGCCGGCAGCACCGTCTGCAGCGGATCGCCGGGGGCGAGATAGACCAGCGAGAAACACACCACACCGACCCCGAAGGCGATCGGCACGGCGTAGGCGATCCGCCGCAGAATGGTGGCCCACATCGCTCAGGGCTCCACGGAGATCTGCGTCATGTCCTGGAACCAGTTCTGCGCCTGCACGAAGCCCTTGATCTTCGGCGAAATCGCCCGCGGGTTCAGGTCATGCACCACGAAGACCATGATGGCGTGCTCGTTTTCGAGTTCGTGCAGCTGGGTCAGCATCGCCATGCGCTTGGTGGCGTCGAACTCGTTGAAGATCTCGCCCACCAGCTTTTCGGTATCGTCGGCGAAGAAATGCCCCCAGTTGGCGCCGGCCGGCGACCAATAGGCCTTGGCAACCGGCTTCATGATGGCGACGACCGGGTCAAGCAGGGCGCGGGAGATGTTGACGCCGTGGATCTCCGGGAACTTGTCCACCCCGCCACGGGCGATCTCAAGAATGGCGTTCCAGTCCATCACCTTGAAGTCGATCTTGAAGCCGGCCTCTTCCATCTGGCTCTTGAGCAGATCGCTCATCGGCAGCGGCTGCATCTGGCCGGAGCCGGAGGTCGAGATCGCCAGCGTGATCTTGCAGGGGTAGCAGTTCGCCTCCTTGAGCAGGGCGGTCGCCTTCTTGGTGTCGAACTCGTAGCGCTTCGGTTTGCCGTAGTACGGCATGTTCGGCGGCACCTGGGCGTATTCCTCGGTGGCCAGCCCGCCCAGCAGCTCGACGAAATCGGCGCGGTTCAGCGCGTAGTTGGCGGCCTGGCGCACCCGCTTGTCGGCGAAGGGGCCGGAGACGAAGTTCAGCGTGAACGGCCAGTTATGCGGGTAGACGTTGGTGACGATCTTCATCCCCGCCGATTTCAGGCGCGGAATGCTGTCGGGCGGCGGCGCCTCGACGAAATTCACCTGGCCCGAGAGGAGCGCCGCCACACGGGTCGCCGCTTCGGGCATCGGGATCAGGATCATGCGGTCCTGCTTGGGCACGCGCGCCGCGTTCCAGTACTCCTTGTTCGGCAGCAGTTCGAGCCGCTCGCGCGGGATCATCTTGTCGAATTTGTACGGGCCAGTGCCGGAGGGCTGCATGGCGTAGGCCGCCCAGTCGTATTTCAACGCCTCCGCCCGGCAGCGGCTGATCATCGGCACGTAGCTCATTGTGTAGGGGAACAGGCTCTCGACGAACTTGGTGGTGATCGCCACCGTCTCGGCG